>NZ_CALPCY010000102.1:0-5854 GCF_943193115.1 Otoolea muris | reverse complement strand
ACTAACTTTCCGTTTGTTCAAGTGTGACATATTTTGAATCGGATGGTATGTATTTAATATGATTGAAAACATAATATATAGAATAAAAAACATTAATAAACACAATATACAGTAATAAAGTGATCGTGAAAGCTGATTTATGCAGTCCACAGACCATACACATTTTTATTCTGGTCCAAACGCCAGAAGCGCAGATAGGGAAGATTCCTTAAGTCCAGACACTACATTTCAGCCGGAGACACACATGTTTCTTCCTGATAAAATTTCAGGAAAGCCAAATAACAGCGGCTATTTTGCCGCAGATCAGAGAGGCATCCCATACAGAAAATGGAACGATGTCTCTTTTTGCGTAAAATCCGCCGGAAAGAAGGAGACAAAAGCAGGCGCTTTAAAATCAACCGGATGACACATTCCTGACTTTTGTGAGATATTACAGGTACTTGGAGTAATTCGCTTTATATTGATTCTCAGATTCGCAAAAGCTACATTTGTATGCTGATGCGGCAGCCTGGGCCTGGGATATCAGGAGGAGCTTCGGTGTGAGGAATCCGGGCAAGTAAGGGAAGAAAAGAAACGGGTGGGAGGCCATCCGTTTCTTCTTTGGAGAGTCTTCCCGGTTTTCTGGTAGCCTGTGTGGATGTTCTCCGGGCTTGTCCACGAAAATCATATTGTTTTTCAGGGAGATTTTGGGTATAACGGCACGGAAGGGCAGGACGATTAGCTCTTAAAACGGGCGGTGCGTTTAATCAGGAAGGGGATCCCGGCAAAGCAAATATTTAGGAAAGGATCCGGACGATTAATGGGAACTAAGGGAAGAAGGGGGCTAATGGCCGCCTGCAGGCCGTTGAAGGAGTACGGCATAGCTGGTGGGGGCTCGGGAAAACAAGGCGTCCCTGTGTATTATGGAAAACAACGAGGCAGAGGCTATGTCGATGCCCCACAAGGAAGGCCGTCTTAAACCGACAGAGAAAACAGCATTCAACCTGAGGAAAAAGGCATTTTTTGTCGAGATAGCAAAAATTGGAGTCCCCCTGACATGATGTGATTCCCAAAAGAGAGCCATCCGAATTTTCAGCCCTGACACAAAAAGGATGGAAGTTCCTGTAATAACCGGTATTTTTGAGTAGATGAGAAGGATGGCGCCCCATTGCGGACTATGAAGTATTCCGGAGCTGGAGACAGACATCAGGGCGCGTAGCTGGATGGCCATATCAAGCACGGGAAGAACAAAAACTTGTTGGGTTCCTGCAGGATGTTTAAGGAACATGAAACAGTAGTAAATAGTGGATATTGTATTTGGATGCAGTATGTTATAATGCCAGGAGGAAAAAGAAAATAATCAATTATCCATCATAGATACACAATTTAGCCCTGGATTGCAGCCCAGGGTTTTCTTATTTCATTACGGCAGAAGAAAGCGAGGTTGGTAATTATTTTTGTTACCTAACCATTTGCTGCTGTAGCGGCAGGGATATAGAAGGAAAAAATATGTGGGGAATGGCAAAAAGTGGAAAATATTGCTTTACTATTATGTATTAATGGGGTATAATATATAAATAAGGGGAAATTTGTAACTGATAATACATAGTTATCCATTAGCTTTGATAATACCCCCCCATGCGCCCGACCACGAACGCACCACTACCCATGAAAGTCTGGTGGGCGCATTTGGCATCCCTGAATTCATGCTGCCTAGTGGGCGACAGACTTTTAAAGTAAGATAATATGGATGGTATTATCATGTTATATTCTTATTGATTTGGGATAAGGAGAAGCATTATGGATAGAGAATCTAAGCATTTAGTTATTATGCATCAAATTATTGAAAAGAAAAATTACGAAAACTATGATTTTCAGAGAAGTAATATACAGAATGTAGATATACAAGATTCTGTGCTTGATGGTTGTGACTTCAGCCGTTCTAGTTTAACTAATCTTCGCATAATTAATTGCAAATTTTATAGATGCAAATTTTTAAACATAGATTTATGTTTTTGTAAATTTACGAATTGCGAGTTCACGAATTGTGATTTTACATTATCCGAAATTGAAAACGTTAATTTTTTTAAATGTATGTTGTATAATATACCATTCATTAGCTCTCGCATTGCTAATAACAATTTTATAGAAACATCTTTTACTAATATAGATTTAAATGGAAGTACAACTAAATTCAATAACTTTGAAATGTCTAAATGCATAAATAGTGTATTTGGAAATTGTACAATTGACTATAATATTGCAATAAAATGTAAATTCATAAATACAAAAATGAATTTAGAAACACTTGGAAGCCTCTGGGGAATACAGGAAACGGAACTAGATAACATAAGCTTTTTGAGTTTGGGAAGGGAAATTACAGATGCCCAAAAAGATATTTACAAAAATTACACGCAATACTTGATTAAGAAAAGATTATGCTTGGAAATTTTTACTTTTCAGACATCTTTTAGAAAAGAAAATGTATTTCTAAGCACAGAACAATTATTGGATAATTTAAATGAACGGTATAAAAAAGGGCAATATTTGTCTCCAGATGAACTCCATTACCTTTATGAAGTTCTAAAAGCAATGAGAAAAGAATCAATGCTCCCGTTATTAATTTTAAAACAGATACTTTCGTTTTTTAAAGAATTATTATACAAATTTTCTACGAATGATAGTTATTATGAGACGGTTCTTCTGTTTTACAATAATATCTGTTTGATATATAATTCAATAATTCATGAATTATCGACATATCAAAATAATTTGATTGGTAATAACACCAAATATCAGGTGAGAATAACATTTCAGGAAAAGCCCAAACAAGACATTGTACAGGTATTCAACACATTGTATCAATACGTATATAATACATCATCCATTCCTAATATACAGTTTGTGAAAGATGAGATTGGATCTTATATTGTGTGGATCATTATGCCTTTGGCAGCTTTGGCAGCATTTAACATTGGTACATTGCTGTTGACGGGAGGAGTAAAACACCTAATAAAATTGAGAGCTTCTACAGAAGTGTTATTTTCTAAGAAACTCCCACGTAAGTATTATTTGGATGTCTATGAGAGAGATGATTCCGAAGAGTTGGCTAAGGCCATCATCTCTAAGCTATTATCAATAAAAATTCCTTCGGAGTTGCATGATCTTTCTTATAATGGAATAAATGCTCAAAATATAAAAGATATTTCTGCGGAAAGTAATTAAATAATTTTATATTACTTATAAGCCTCATGCCTATGCACAAATTACCAGCTATCACAGAAATAAAATTTATGAAGTATTAACAAATTTCGGCTGACTTATATTTATGGTGGCACCACGAAGCAGGGGCATGAGGGTTTAGTTTGAAAAGGATAGATAATGAAAAACTCGTATCAGAGAGTCCCAGAACTCATTACATTCCCGTCCATAATTAACGCGAAAACAAAAACCACATGTACTAGGAAAATGAAAACGGTTACCGGGTATTAAACTGGTTCCCGTTTTCTTCATAAATTGATACATCTCTTTTTTATTTTGTAAATAGTTATAAGATAAATTCGGGAAATAGCACATACGCATATGACCATAACATATGTTTTTATCAAGGGAAAGGAAAGGAAAACTCTCGTTAATGTCTTCTAATTGTTTATCCATATCTTGAAAATGTTGGTACAATTGTAACCTAATGTTTGTAAAATTATCTGAATTAAAAAAAATCATGCTTTGAACTGTTGAATATGATAAACTTCCACATATAATATCAGACCACTGTTCAAAAACACGCTCATATTGAAGCGAATATAATACACAAGAAAATTTCAAACCATTAACCATAATTTGTTTTAATGGATCATGAATACTTATATAGTTGGTATGATTGCTAAAGTTCCTAATCATTTCATAACCTGCAGAAGCAAAACAGTCATCACAAATCAAAACAACTCGTGAAGGTATTTTGCATTTTAAAAAATCAATATCTTCCTTTGCCATATACAAGCCGGTATTGTAAATGGGATTTGTTAGCCAAATTGCGTCAATGTTATCAATTAGTTGGATAATTTGTGTTTGAGGTAATCTATAACCTTCGTTTGTGCGTAGTAGATGAGTTTTAATTATTTCTAACCCCTTTTGAAATAAATTATATAAAACTGAATAATAAACAGGACAAATAACTAATATACGATTAATGCCGATTTCCTTTAGTACAGATGTTACCAATGATATCGATGATGTTCCTGTGTTGGAAATAATACAGCCAAAACAATTATTAGCACCTAATTTTGTTTTTGCAGAATTTAATTCATATTGATCCAATTCATATGAATATAAATATGGAATATAATCAAATGGAGTTAACTGTATACGATTCAATAAATATTTATTTGAAAACTGTTCAGAAGGATTCCATGTTGAAATATTAAAGGGAAGATAACCGTATTCTTTTGAATAACGTAATTCATTTTCTTCAATATCATCTAAATCTAAAATTTCTCGAATATTTAAACTTGATATTTTCATAGGTGATTCCTTTCTGTACTCAATAAAATATAATTTTGATCCCTATAGCCTATATCGTTTTGCAGCACTTTCTACAATTTGGGATAATACTGCCTCAAAAGACATATTTTTTCCATAAGAATAAGGATCAAATGCACTTTCATATGCTAAAGCTGGAAGCGGATTTCCTTCTAATAAGTATGGCACTCCTTGCGGATTCAAACGAAAGTCAAATCTTGCATAGTCTTTATATTTTAAATATTTATAAATTTTACGAACAGAGGAAATGATTTCCTTAGTTGATGGAAGGGAAACATCTAAAGGATTCAGATTTACTTGAAAGTCATTATCCCTTTTCCAGAAATCATCATATATTTCTAGTGGTTTATTATTAGAATCTGTATATTCAATTACAGCTAATATCTGTTCGTTTGGAGCAGTACCTATTACCGGAACACTTAACTCTCTTCCTTCAATATACTCTTCACATAGAATTGGTCCATTTTTTTGAGAAATCATAAAGTTTATTTGTCTTTCTAACTGAATAAAGTCAGATACTTTTGTTGTATGATAACTCATAGAACCATATTGATATTTTAAAATACAAGGCAATTCTATTTCTTGAATGTGATTTATTAAATTCACTTGATCACATTTATTAATTAGAACTGCTTTTGGAGTATGTATTCCCAAAAAGTTTGCGATGTTTGAAAATAAATATTTATCAGAAACAATAGTATTTATGTAAGAGTCATTTCCAATAAAAGGAACATTTTTCATCTGTAAAATACTTGGAATAAATCCATTAGCATTACGTTCAAAACAGCATTCTATACAAGGAAAGACTAAATCAACAGGTTCTGCAAGTGACTTATTAAAATAGTCTTCTAAAGATGAGAATACGATAGATTCATATCCAACCTCTGTAAGAGCCATAGACATATCTAATGTCCTGCTCACCGTGCGGTTATATATTTGTGCATTTTTTTGCCAAGGTATTTTTTTATTATTGACATCTTGAAATAAAATTCCAACTCTCAAATCTATATCATCCCCTAAATCAAATTATGAATGTATTTACTATTGATATAATTTCCCCTGATCAATTTTGTGGATAACTATGTATTATCTATCAGAGTAGTATAGCAGAATAAAGTAATAATTGATATTTCACCGCATTTACGTATGGAGCATGGTAAGCGTCAAATAAGATAGTGGATAGAAAAATAACCACCAACCCTCTATAATAAAAGGGCAGTGGTCATCGGCGCCGTTCCTGTACCATGGGATCCCATGGTAGATAGTCATCCAGATATTCCGGATTTTCAAGAAATGTACTCCCTGGCATATCTGACAGGATATATTTGATGTATTT
>NZ_CALPCY010000101.1:0-6047 GCF_943193115.1 Otoolea muris | reverse complement strand
CAATTAGAACATTTGGTAAGATATAATAGTCTCTACAATTAGAAAAAACCGGGACGCGGCAGCTATCATATAGCCACCGCACCCCGGATTCTCATTGGTGCAGATATTGGAATGTTACGCAATAGAACGGCATTTTCGGGGATAAAGGTATAAATCCCTGTCCCCGGCAAAAGTGCGCCCGCAAAGCCGCATATAGCAAGGCTCTTTTCGCCCCTACTGCGTAACATGAGGGCATAAAAAAAGCGGCGTTCCTATTCTCCCGTGTTGGGATAGAGAAACGCCGCGTATGCGTCGTATTCAGTTTTCATTTATTCTTTCTCAATGCTGTGTGCTGGTGGCTGGGCTGGCAGGGTTGGGGGGCGGCATATCAAGGCTCTTTCCCTCAAAAGTAGTAAATTGGTAGTAAATTCAGCTTGAAATCCTGCTTGTATGCCCGTAAATCAAGGCTTTTTTGAGATAATCAACCATTTTTCTTACAAAATTAAATGCTGGAAAGTGGAAGAATGCAGCAACAGGAAATAAGTATTGGCAGTATTGTGAGCATAATTATGTAGAACGCGAAAAAGGGCATTACGCCCTGTTTGGTAAAAGCACATTGTAAAGCCGGATAAGGGTATAAAAAGGACAAAATAAGCAGGGAATAGTAAGAAAAGAATAAATAGAGCTTTACTTTTGTGTATTAACAAGGTATAATTTTTGATGTGCAGATACGGCCATATTTCAGGAAAAATCTCCTGAAAGCAGGGAAAGTTATACACATTTACAGCAGCGGTATCTCAGCAGCATCTGATCGTCCCAAAATCTGTCTGTCATTGTGGATAATACTCTACAGCATCTTGAAAAATTTCAGCATGTTTTTTTGTCAGTTTCCCTTTCCATTTAACGCGATGGCTGAACGGTTACGTATCCGCACCCTTTATTCCCGCGGGCAACGGGCCAAGTGGGCATGCTTGCATGCACATTTGGCGACTGCCGCGTCAAATACCCTGCTGCTCTGCAGCGCCGTAAGTTTGACGCCCCGTTGCTTGCAGCGGGGTTGTTGACTCAATCCGCCTATGGCAATAATTTTACGCATATGCAATTATTTTATTTTGCAAAAGATTCCCAGGTCATCGACAATTGGATTTGCTGTTTTTTGTAAAGGATTATTTTGCATTTTTAGCATAGGGAAAAGCGAGGTGAACATTGATTATCAGTTAATCAGTAAAGAACTATGAAGAAAAAAATTCTTGTATCTTACATAAAAAGCCCCTCAAAATGGGGAGAAATGCTTTTTCAGCAAAGTAAAGCTCTGTTTGAACATTTTGTACCGGAACAGGAAAACAAAAGCGGGAACGCGCAGTATGAATTTGAGGTTACAGATGTTGTCGATGAAATGATAAAGACGGGTAAATTTTCCAGCCTGTCTGATTGCCAGATGTGTTCTTTTAGCGCCTGTCTTTATTCTGATACCGTTATTTTTGATGGATCGATTGAGGATGGCATTTTCGATCAATATCAGTTTGCCTATGATCTGATGAAACATCTGGATCACGTGCTGATTATATCCAGAACAGAACTTCCGTACAACTTTGAGGGGCAAAGAAAAGGCGGCGCGCCTTCATGGATAAAAATTGGCGGGGATTTAAACGAATTGGACAGCGTGACAGATCCTGAGCAGGCAAATGCGCATATTTTGGAATGGCTGGGCTATACTTTGGAACGGTTAGAGCTGCCACGGAGCAACAAGCCGAAAGAGGCTCCTTCCATCACGAATTGCTTGGAAATAATCACACAAATGATGGAAGAGTCGGACAAACATATGGAAGCTCTCGAAGGGCCATCGCTTTTTATCAGCTATTTGAGTAAGGATTATAAAATCTTAAAGGATCATTTTCAAGAGATTGAAGAACATACGGGGGTGTTAAAAGAGAGCTTTCACTATTTTGCACCAGGCAAGGTTGCAACAGAATTCATGACAGAACAACGACGCTGGGAAATTGTCAGCATCACCGACAGGGAAATCCATAAATGTACCTCGATTCTAATCTTCCAGACGGATGGTTATTACTGTTCCTGGTGGACAATGGGAGAATTGATATCAATTTCCTATAGATTTCATGAATGCTGGGATAAATGTCCCACGGTTTATATTGCGAAAGCGCATCGAAATAGTAAAGGGATTTATGAATTTACCTGGAAAGCGCTAAATACTCCTGAACAAAAACAGGAATTTTTTCCAGGTATTAGCGAGGGGCAGAAACGCAGGCTGGCAAGGCGTTTTGCAAACTCCGATCCAAATGAAGCAGCATATGAACTTGATGAAAAAACAACCAGGCAGTCCGGATGGCCGTTTGTTGTAAAAGCCCCTGTTTCTGTTATAAAAGGAACTGCGATATATTTGGCGCAAAAAAACAATCTGTTTGGTAAAATGTTAGGAAACGATACTCTGGCTGAGAATATTTCGCATGCATGGGAGTCTGCGAATTCCTATACCCATACAAAAGCATTTCGTACAAAGCGTATTGTTGAATGTAAATATTGCAGGGAAAATGCTTCCCATCTAACGGTTGATAATTTCATACAGATGGACATGCCATATGTATATCATGTGGATGATGAAGAATTATCAGAGCGTAAGGATGGCACATTGCAGCTTGTCCAAAAATGTCCAATCCATGGAAATATACGTTTAAAGAAAAATGGTCAATATTATCGCTTTATACAACCAAGATACGGCAAAAAAATGAAAGCCGGAAAAACACTTATAGAATTTATTGACAGAATTGAATTTTGTGATATATAGCATTGAATGCGGTCTGTAATCTGTTTGAGAGCAGTCCCGGTCATTTAGGACATGCTGCCCCGTCAGTTCCTGGCCGGGCACGGGGCGGAGACAGGGGACAACAGAGAGTATGCGGATGCTCCGTGAGGAAGGACGCAAGATCTCAATTAACTTCAGGAGGATCCAGCTCCGCCGGATAAAGGATTTGGGAGTACCCTTTTACGGAGATGGCGCGTAGTTTATTAAAGTCTGATTCAGATAAAGAAGTGATATATTTTGGGGGCCATGCCATAGTACCGCACCTTTTTAATTTATGATACTATGTATTAACATTTATCAGCCGGACAGTACATTTGTCTGTGTTGTGTCATTAATACTACGGAGGTGGAATTTATGGGACAGAAGATTAAAAATATACTGAAAGGCGTTTCCGTTGGGAGCGGCTATACAGGCGGGAACAGTACAGTTAATAATTATTATGGCGATCGGACAGAAGCGGGGAGGGAGGAAAACAGGGACGACAAAACGATATTTCTTTCTTATAACTGGCATGATGTGGAAACAGCAGACAGAATTGACAGGCATCTGTCCGGAATTGCGGGCGTAACCGTAAAAAGAGATGTGCGGGACATTGGCCCATGGAAGAGCATCAGGGACTTTATGGAAGGAATCCGGCAGCAGGACTTTGCGGTCCTCATTATCAGCGATTCTTATCTGAAATCGAAAAACTGTATGTTTGAGGTCACGGAGATGATGAAAGAACGGGAGTATGCGGACAGAATTTTCCCGGCCGTTGTGGAAACCGGCATATATGATCCTTTGGCACGCGCTGGGTACATAAGTTACTGGCAGCAGGAATGTAATAAACTGGAAGCTGCTGTAAAGGGGCTGGATCCGGCCAATGCGGTTGAGCTGGCAGCGGATTTGAAGCGCTATAAAAATATTGCGTCTTCTGTGGGGGAGTTTTTAAGTATAGTCGCAGACAGGAACAATCCGGATATCCAGGAGGCAGAGGTACAAATAGAGAATGCGGTGCTGAAGAGCTGACGGATAGGGGAGAATTACTATGGATCAGAAGATAAAAAACCGCCTTAATGAGGGAAGCGTGGGACACTATGTTGGCGGCAATCAGACAAACAATTATTATACCATGTTTCAGGATAATGAGCGGGAGTTTGTTGTCACCCATAGGGCCAATATAAAGCCAGCATACTATTTTACTGGCCGTGAGAGGGAGCTGCAGGATTTACGCCAGAGAGTAGAGGAGGGGCGGAAGTCTGTTCTGGTAAGCGGTATGGGTGGGATTGGGAAGACGCATATCTGCAGGAAATTGTTTGGGGAATACAATGAAAAACATTCCAAGGGTGAAAACGTGCCTTTCCGGTACATAGGCTTTATTGAATATGATGGGAATATGGACAGGAGCCTGCAAAGCGGTTTGAAGTTTAAGAAGCAGGAGAATCCGGAGCAAAACCAGGAGGCTGCATGGAGGGAACTGGAATATCTGGCAGCAGACGGAAAGCTGCTGCTCTTTGTTGATAATGTGGATAAGACCATAAGTGCTGATCCGGGTCTGAAGAAGTTAAGGAGTATTCCTGGGGCGGTTGTCCTAACATCCCGGCAGGCTTCCATCTGTGATGAATTTGAACCATATCAGATAGGTTTCCTTGATACGGAACAGTGCAGAGAAATTTATGAGAAAATCCGGTTTAAGGGCAGTGGGAGGAAAGTCACGCCGGAGGAAGAACAGGATTTGAACTATGTTATAGAGAATTTGGTCGGAAGACATACCCTTACGGTAGAGCATCTGGCACATTTGGCGTGGGCAAAAACGTGGCCAGCGAGAAAACTGCGTGAGAAACTGGAAGAAAAAGGGTTCTGCCTGGAATTCAATAAGGATGGAGAAATTGTCAATATTCAGCGGTCTTATGAGGCTTTATACGATTTATCTGAGCTGACAGATACAGAGAAGAACATCCTGGAAGCATTTTCGGTATTTCCTTATATTCCTTTAGCAGCAGAGGTGTGTAACGAATGGCTGCTTGCAGATGCCGGTGCAGGTGAAGATTGTGATATCCTGATGGGGTTATATCAGAAGGGGTGGCTGCAGTTTGATATGTGGCAGGAAAGCTATGCTCTGCACCCGGTGTTCGCGCAGTTTATTTATGAAAAAAACAGGCCGGAGTTTGAAAAGCACGCCGGACTCATAAAAGCATGTAAAAGGTATCTTGAGGTACCGGAAAATGGTTCCCCCCTGGAATGTCAGCAGTATATTCCTTTTGCAGAAAATATTATTAAAAAAGTCAATATGGGAGACGGCTTGGAACAGGTTGAAATTACAGATGCCCTTGCATATTTATTGCAGTATATAGCTGAATATGAGAAAGCTCAAGAGTTGTATAGGAAAATACTTGTGATAAGTGAGAGAGTGCTTGGCGGGGGCCATCCATATACAGCTACCAGTTATAACAACCTGGCGGGAGTGTATGCGAGCCAGGGAGAGTATGAGAAAGCGGAGGAGCTGTACGAAAAGGCGCTAGCGATACGTGAGAGAGTGCTTGGCGAGGGACATCCAGATATAGCTACCAGTTATAACAACCTGGCAGGAGTGTATAAGAGCCAGGGAGAGTATGAGAAAGCGGAGGAGCTGTACAAAAAGGCGCTAGCGATAAGTGAGAGAGTGCTTGGCGGGGGCCATCCATATACAGCTACCAGTTATAACAATCTGGCGGGAGTGTATGAAAGCCAGGGAGAGTATGAGAAAGCGGAGGAGCTGTACGAAAAGGCGCTTGTGATAAGTGAGAGAGTGCTTGGCGGGGGCCATCCAGATACAGCTACCAGTTATAACAACCTGGCGGGAGTGTATGCGAGGCAGGGAGAGTATGAGAAAGCGGAGGAGCTGTACAAAAAGGCGCTAGCGATACGTAAGAGAGTGCTTGGCGGGGGCCATCCAAATACAGCTACCAGTTATAACAATCTGGCAGGAGTGTATGAAAGCCAGGGAAAGTATGAGAAAGCGGAGGAGCTGTACGAAAAGGCGCTAGCGATAAGTGAGAGAGTGCTTGGCGAGGGCCATCCAGATACAGCTACCAGTTATAACAACCTGGCGGGAGTGTATGCGAGGCAGGGAGAGTATGAGAAAGCGGAGGAGCTGTACGAAAAGGCGCTAGCGATACGTGAGAGAGTGCTTGGCGGGGGCCATCCATATACAGCTACCAGTTATAACAACCTGGCGGGAGTGTATGCGAGGCAGGGAGAGTATGAGAAAGCGGAGGAGCTGTAC
>NZ_CALPCY010000100.1:0-6313 GCF_943193115.1 Otoolea muris | reverse complement strand
CGCATCCCGGGTCCCGTTCATGAAGGAAACGAAGCCCATCAGGGAGACCATTCCGGACGGGGCATGCGCCGCAATGCCCGCAGCTCCCAACCTGCAGAAGAAAAATGGCCTGCGGGATATGGCGATCATGGTACTTCTCTATGATTCGGCAATGAGGGTATCCGAACTCCCCGGGCTGACACTGTCATCATTATATCTTGATGCGGCTATCCCCTATGTGCGTATCCATGGGAAAGGAGATAAGGAACGGATTGTATCTCTGACAGATAAAACTGTCGCGCATCTGCGGACATATCTCTCAAGATTCCATGTTGAGGGGTGTCTGGACAAGCCGCTGTTCTACACGGTGATAAAAGGCCACCTGTCGGCTATGTCATCCGGGAATGTGGAACGGATCATCACCAAATATGCCGATCAAGTCCGGAAAGAGCATCCGGAAATGCCAAGGCGGCCTGGGCCGCATATGTGAGGCGCACGCGGGCGACAGGTCTCTATCAGGACGGCGTTGAGCTTGAACTGGTTTCAAGGATACTGGGCCACTCATCGCCCCAGACAACGAGGATATATGCTACGCCATCAATGAAAATGATGCAGGAAGCGATGGGAGGGAGTATTGGAGGTATGCCTGAGGAAGAACCCCTTTGGACAGACAATGAGGACGAGCTGGCAAAGATTTGTGGTCTGAGATGAATTTTTATCCTCATCTTTTTGTGCTTAAACACCAAGGATACGGGCAGTTTCAAAAAGATGGGGATAAAAATATCTTAAGGATAAGGGAGTTTATCCTTAAATTAAGATAAACTCCCCGCTTCGCCATGGAAAATACTGTTCACAGCCTATGGAAAAGCAAAAGCGGCTTTCCCACAGCCAGCAAACAGCATTTCCCACAGCTTCGCAGCATGGCCAGTTATGCACATTTCCCACTCGCCGGCGGCTACGGAATCCAGCCCATTCCTTCCTATATTTGAAAACAAAATGGGGAGAAGGTTCCTTTTTATTTACTCATGGCGGCCTGATTGCGTGAGAAAAGCCGGGAATCATGAACCTTTGTCCATAGTTCCCGGCTCACACTTTTTCAACGGTCTTGTTCCTGGTTTTTCTCTTTCTCCTGATGTTCCTCTTTCTGAATGTTGAACAGGCTGTCCACGTTAGACTTGACTGCTTGCAGTTCCTGGTTCTCCTGGCGCAGCCGCTTGTAATCCTCATAGGCTGTTTTCTTTTTGTCCAGCAGGGCGGAATACTCTGCTTGAAGCGCTTTGACTGTAGGAAGTTTCTTCACGCCCTGGGCGTCAAAGGCACGTTTCGCCGCCTCATGAAGAAGTAAGTCCGTTTCATGGGCAGCCCGAAAAGCTGGTTTGTCAGCGGCTTTTTTCTTCCGGTAGGCAACGTAAGTGTCCCGTGTTTTGGCGTAATTGATGATGTGGGTCTTTAAAGCGGCGATCTGCTCCATACGATGTTCCGTCTGCTTTATGGAAGTGGAGATTGCTTCAAAGTCTGCCGCAGCCTTTTCCGCTTTCTCTGCCAGCAGGCCATAGTCGGTTATGCCATGCTCTGTAAGGTAGTTTAAGGTCTTGGCGGCCTCTTTCAGATTGTGGATCTTCATCCAGCGCTCCATGCCGGGGCCACGTCCCTGCAGGCGGGCCTGAATGTCCATAAGGAGATTGATACGAGTATCTTTCTCCAGACGGATTTTTTTCTTGCGCCGGGGCTGTTTCGCTTTGCCTACACGGTCACGGAGAGCCTCCAGGCTGTAATCGGCTCCCAGTGTTTTGGATCGGGTGAAACGTTCCTGGCCCTGGGCACGAAATTTTAAGAGTTTGCTGCTCTGGGCAACCTCATAGCCCTCCTTCCGCATGGCTTCTAAAAACTCGTCAAAGGTGCTGACTGTTGGCAGCACCTGGTCTATAGTCTGCCGCAGCAGCGCCTTCCAGCTCTGGCCTTTCTTTTCCGCTGACCACTCCGCATAGTGCTTTCCTTTTTCCGCTGTGTTCTCAATAATTGAAAGGCCAAACTCCTGGCAGATCCGGTCATTAGCTTTCCGCAGGGGAATATAGCTGTTCTTGATGTTATTGAACTTGTGGGAGCAGTCCAGGGCGGTGCTGTTAAATTCGATGTGGTTATGGATATGTTTCTTGTCAATGTGAGTGGCTACAATAAATTGGTGTTCGCCGCCGATAAATTCCAGAGCCAGCTTGTAGCCCAGCTTGTTGGCCTCCTCCGGTGTAATGGTTCCTGATTCAAAGGACTGGATAATCAGGTAGGAGATCACGTCTTTATCCGGGGCACGTCTGCGTCCGGTGGTGGCGGTATAGATTTGCTTGGAAATGGCAAATTCCTGCCAGGCCGTTTCCGGGGAACACTGGTAGCCAGTGACCAAAAGTCCGCCGTCTGTTTTCTCCGGGTTCCTGCTGTAATCAATACGCTCCGCCAGCACAGCGGCAATACTTCGCCCCTCGCTGGCATGGCGGGGGTTTAGTTTTGAAATTGCCATGGGTGGCGGTTCCTTTCTGTAAAATAGCAATGTGAAGGATTTGAAGGTGAGGTATGGGGAGTTGTGGGGGCGTTTGGGGAGTTGCTTGGTAAGTGGGGGAATTATAATTCGTTTTCTGTCTTGTTAAGTGGCCTACGGCGGTGGCTTGGCTGACATAAAGACACACCAGCCATAAAGAATTTGGCAGGCTCAGCCCTGTTTGATAAACCCGACCGGGCACGGAGGCTTTTGGGGCTTTCCGAGCCCGGATTTTAACTGTACAAGCCGGTGATTTACAGATATAATAAAAAGAGTGTTTAAGAACTTAAAGGGAGAAGTATGGCATGAATGATTTGGAAATGAGTTATCTTAAAGATTTTGAAAAGATCCGTCAGTTCATTGAGCAGGCCAGGGATGAGGCGGCCAGCCAGGTAAACAAAACTGTCATCAGCTTATATTGGAATATCGGAAAATTCGTTTCAGAAAAGGCACAAAAGGAAGGCTGGGGGCGCTCCACCGTAAAACAACTTTCACAATATATTTTATCGAAAGAACCTGGTATCCGGGGATATTCGGCACAAAATATCTGGCGGATGAAGCAATTTTTTGAAACCTATCAGGACAAGCCAAAATTCAGCGCATTATTGAGGGCGAATACATGGTCGAACAATCTTCACATCATGTCAAAAACAAAGACGGACGAAGAAAAAGAATTTTACCTGAAACTGGCAGCCAAAGAAAAATATAAGGCACGGGAATTGGAAAGGCAGATTGATAGTGGGTATTATGAGCGTCTGCTCCTCTCCGATGGGAAAGCGCCGTCAGGGATTCATCATACAGAAAATACCGGTATGATACGAGACTTATATATGCTGGAATTTTTAAATTTACAAGAGCCTTATAAAGAATTTGACCTGAAACAAGCTATCTTAAAAAATATGAAACAGTTTCTTTTGGAATTTGGACGTGACTTTATTTTTATGGGGGAAGAATACCATTTGCAGGTTGGAAAACATGACTACTTTGTCGATCTCCTCTTTTTCCACCGTGAATTACAATGCCTGGTTGCCATTGACCTGAAAATTGATGATTTCAAACCGGAATATCTGGGTAAAATGGAATTTTATCTGGAAGCCTTAGACCGGGATATAAAAAAGCCCCATGAAAATCCAAGCGTTGGCATTATTCTGTGCAAAAGCAAAGATGAGGACGTGGTAGAATACGCTTTAAGCCGCAACATGACTTCCACCATGATCTCCGAGTACCGTACAAAACTGATCAGCAAGGAAGTTTTGCGAAAAAAACTGGATGAGTTATATGAAGCGGCAGATGAAAGCCAAAACTCTCAACAGTGTTGAGAGAATTTCAAAAAATAAAATTTGAAATAGCAGCCATGGAATGTAATCGTTCTGTGGCTGCCGTGAGGGTGACGCAGGGTAGTGATATGTAATTTCCTTTTTTGGAAAAGATACTCGTCCAGCTTTGCTAATGCTCATACATCTTCGGGAACTCCATACCCGTGTCAGCAGAAAGCACCAGGTCTATCGGCATATCCCGTTCAATCATCAGCAGGAGCATGGCCGTACTGTCTTTCCCGCCAGACAGCGAAACCGCATGGTAATAATCTGCCTGGGGAGATAGCTTTTGATTGCTCGTTTTCATGTTCGTTTCTTCTCCTTCCATATGTTGTCTGGCTGCTTATTTCCTGTCAGGCGGATATTGGGCAGATGAAGGAGTCAGGTCATACTTTCGCCTTGTCCCTGTCCCCGTATTTTAAGAATTCCGTCTAATGTGGTGGCCGTAATACCCAGCCGCTGGGCAACAGCAATGTCGTTTTTCACCGCCTCGTCCACTTCATCACCGCAGACGATCAGGACATGGCTCCGGCGCAGAAGTTCACGGGCCATGTCAATGCCGTCCTTATGCTCGGCGGGAACAGAATCCCGAAGGAAATTGGGCAGGTAGAGAACCGGGCAGATCGGGGTAAATCCGGCCTCATAGACTTTCCGGCAGTAGACGATTGTCTGGTCAGCAGCGGAAAACTCGCCGCCTTTCCAGACAGCGGTAATGTAAGCGAATGGTTTTTTCATGGAACACTCCTTTCCCCGGCAGTGCCGGTATGGGCAAGAAAAAAGCAGTTACCCGCCGCCGTAAAGGTCATGGTTGACCAGAGCCGTGTAGTAGCTGCTTATGGTTGTGGGGGCGTTATAGAGGGAGGTGAGCAGGTAAGAACGGATATTTTGTACTTTAGTGGTATTAAAATTAAGGCAGCCCACCACATACTTGATATGCTCTGAGTTGAGTTTTAGCAGGCGGCTTTTTACCACCTCTGCCAGGAAGTCCTGACCGCTGATCCGCACCATAGGTTTTGTGCCGCATACCGTATCCGCCATGATGTCCACGATTTCGTCTAGGATTTCAGCGTCATAGCCAAGGGATTCCCTGGTAATGTCATACTCAATATTTTCCTTAATCAGCCTCCGGTAAGCCCATATCCTATCCATCGTATCATCCGCCCCAGGCCCATGGCTTTCCGTTGGCCTTCTGGCCTGATAGATTGATAGGTCAGTATCATTAAATTCAGTCTTATTCCTTTCAGTATTATTAGTGGCCGTTTTCTGGAAGTCTTGACTTCCGTTTTGCGGAACTTTAGACTTCCGTTTTTCGGAAGTCTGGATTTCCGGTGTTTCCGGCTTGCGAATAAAGTTCTTCACGTAGATAATCGTGGGCTTTCCCTGGTCCTGCTTCTTCCGTTCAATCAGCCCGTTCTTATCCAGCTCCCCAAAGAGGGAAACCGCCTTTGTATGGCCGCAGCACAGATACTCCAAAGCGTCCTCCAGGGTAAAATAGATAAATACCCGGTTTAGATCGTCCAGCCAGCCATTGCGGACAGACAGCCCCATGCGGTCAGGCATAAGTCCGTAGAGGATTTTGGCGTCAGAGGATATGCGCCGGTAGCCAGGGTCAGTGAACAGCACTTTCGGTATCCGGTAGAAGGTATATTGTTCCGCCTCATCGCCATAGAAGTAATCCAGCATGGCAGGGTCTGGCATGGCTTTGCTTCACCACCTTTCCGCAGTCAGCAGGCCGGAAAAAGGCATGAACAAAGGACACCACCGTAAGATAGCGTCCTTTGTTGTGTAATTTGCTGAAAACCCATGCCTTTATAGTCGTCTGTGACTGATATTTTTAGTAGTTTCGCTAGTTCGCTTAGAATACTCAGCTTTCGCAGAAAGTAACAAAGGCTGTGCCTATCGGCACAAAATAGCAGATAAGAATAGAGAAGATAGGAAGGTGTGAGGTCATTGGAGAGGACAATTAGCGGTATGATGGGAAAAGGTTCTGTCAGCCATAATACGAGAGCATTTAGCGCAAAGAATGTGGATAAGGAACGAAGCAAATATAATGTGGAGTTCTGTCATTTGGATATTAAAAAGGTATATCACGAATTATTTGATGAAGCCTTGGAGCGTTACAATGGAAAGCAGAAACGGAGTGACCGAAAAATTGACGATTATTATGAGAAGATAAGGCAGAGCAAGCAGGAGAAGTTGTTTCATGAAGTTATTCTTCAGATTGGAAATAAAGATGATATGAATGCAAAAAGCGAAGAAGGACAGCTTGCAAAAGATATACTGATAGAATTTATGGAAGATTTTCAGAAAAGAAATCCGAATCTATATGTGTTTTCGGCGCATCTGCATATGGACGTTATCTTCAGCATTTTGACCATTTCCACTATTATAATGGATACCAGGGGCAGGAGCTTACAAAAACCATGATGGATGACTTTATCTACACGGAGCATGAACGGCCTTCTTCCCATTATAATAAAGAAGTAGT
>NZ_CALPCY010000099.1:0-6334 GCF_943193115.1 Otoolea muris | reverse complement strand
TGGAAAAATGATTCCTGAGCTGTCTGATTTAATCAGGGCAAGGCTAAAAGGGATCCGGATGAAAGGGCTTCTGATTTTCAATAACAGTGAAGATAAAGATGGCACTGGAATTGAAAAATCAATTGGGGAAACAGAAACAAATATTTATAATGACATTATGAATGAGTATATAGATGCAGTTGACAGAATATTCCCTCCTGCCGAAAAAAGCAGATCCGGGGAGGGAGGTATCTGGAGTTTGTCCGGGGAGGTTGCAAACAGTTATCTATTTATAAACGCATTTGTGTTTGATGATTTTAAGGTCTACTATACACTATATGACGTAGACGGAAACGGAACCCCTGAATTATTTATCGGGGGTTCACCATGGGGGAGCGATGAGCCGAACATGATTTATGATTTCTTTACATTTGACGGGAAACAGGCGATCAGCCCGTTCAGGGAGGCCGGTTATGTGGGGATTCAGTTTGGTCATAGGGTGAAACTTTATTTTTATTCTGACGGGATTTTTGAGGTGAGCAAGAGCAATGGAGCAAACAATCATGTGGTGGATTTCTACAGGATGTCAGCGGATGGATATAATGTGGATCCTGTTGAGAGTGTGTCATATAAAGTGACATATGATTTGATAATGAGATTTTACCATGATGCCGAGTCAGAGGATGAGATATCAGAAAAAGAATATGATGCAATATTACAAAAATACATGGCTGTAGGCGAAGCGGATTTAAACTGGTCTGAAATAGTAAAGGAATGATATGCATACCTGAATTGCAGATGACAGGAAGTGCCGGATAAGGGAGAGACAAACGGATGCAGAAGTCATGAGCCTGCGCATATCACCCTGAAAGCAGCGCTGGTTACGCTTACGCCCGTTTCGCAGGAAAATGTGCGCCTGACGCCAAACTTTAACAAGCATCTTCGGAAGATCATTTTCGGCATAGGCGCAGGCTGGGATATGGCAAATCTGGATCCTTCCATGATAAAAATTATGGGCGCCTTTGCGGCGGTAAACCAGGTGATCTTCCCGGAAACACCGGGAGACGGAGCAAGGCAGACGCCCGCCCTGGACTTCCGGCTCGCGAGCAGGCATGCAGCGCGCCAGGTGGGCATGCTTGTATACACATTTGGCGACCGCCGCGAGCGTCACATACTCCGCTGCTCTGCAGCGTTGCAAACTTGATGCCCCGTTGCTTGCAACTGGGTTGTTGACTTGTATATAAACTTATATTAAGAAGGGTGAAATATGAGATATGTTATTATAACATTGATTAGTTTATTATTAAGCTTTAACAATGCTCAATGTGAAGACCTAAAAGAGACGGCGCGCATGAAAGAAGCAGCCAGCGAACCGGATGCAGATGACAGTGTGTTCACAGATGTGGAGGAGCCGGCATACACTGAAACGGTTATCGGAGAGACAACGATGAACGGGCTCATAATCAAAGACTGCAGTATAACGGCCAATTACAGGCCGAATCCGACCGGGCACAGAATTCCCTATTTATCTGCATCGATCCGATATCCGCAGGTATCAGGAATGGAAGATAAGTCTATTGAGAAAAAAGTAAATAAATTATTGATAAACGCTGCAACCCAGTCGCTCGATAACAGAAATGCAGATCAGACGCTGAGGCTGTTTAATGATATCGTAAATCATGGATTAAATACTTTTTGGAGCGGTGACAATGAATATAATATGGTTTATGTTGGGGATAAGAGTATCAGCGTGGGTTATGAGGGAATGGTATATTTCGGGGGAGCTCATCCATCATCTTTTCATGATTATATTACTATTAATCTGCTCAGCGGCGAGATGGTCCCGTTCACTGATTACTTTTCAAAAGAGGATGTAATAAAGGCGATCCGCTCTTTAAAATTTGAGATGCTTGAAGGACAGTACTGCCCGGGAGGATATAAAGGTGACGAACCCAGGATAACAGAGGGATTTGTTACAGCGATAAAAGAATTAGAGGAAAGGTCAGACAGCTATATGGGAAATATATATAATTTTGCGATAGACGATAGTTTTGCTTATATACGCTTTCCATTTGATGATTCATTGAATAGATATGTTATTTTAAAGTTCGGCCTGGATGCATTGAAATAGTGTTCTGCTATGCGGGAACAAAGATAGTTCAACATGAACAGATATGTGCAGAAGTTTTACATATACAGACAAAGGAGGCAGTACGGGATATGAATTATATCGTAATAAATCTGATTTGCTTACTTTTAAGCTTTAGCAGCATATATCCGGATATGGGAGAGAAAGCATACACGGAAACTGTTACAGGAGAAACAACAATAAACGGCCTGAAAATTGAAGAACATACAATTACCGCTTATTACCGGGGCGAGGAGGAACTGGTTAAAAGGCCGTATTTAAACGCAACAATCCGTTTCCCACAGATATCGGGCATGAAGGATATATCTGTCCAGAGAAAAATAAATCAGGGACTGAAAGATGCTGTCACGCAGTCATTGAATCAGGAAAATTCGGGTAAGACCTTTAAGCTGTTTCATGATATAGTGTATGACAGATATCCCTTCTTCTGGTACAGTGAAAATGAATACAAAATTCTTTCGGCAGAAAATGAAAGTATAGGAATTAATTACGATGGGACGATCTATTTTGGCCGTACGGATTATCTGCAGTTCAGCGATTATATTACGTTCAGCCTGATAGATGGGGAACGGATTCCGTTTACAGAGCGTTTTTCCAGAGAGAAAGTGATTCAGGCTATCGAAGGATTGAAGTACGATTGGATTAAAGGAGAATACATACGCAGATATAAAGGCAGTTTTGAAAGGTATGAAGCGGAAGAAGTAGAAAAATTGTCATCGACTGTGAGAGAATTGGAGGATACAGCCGATGAGGAGGGAAACTATTTTGGAACCGCCTGTTATTTTGCTGTGGACAGGCAATATGCTTATATCAATTTATATTTTGATTACATAGGTGAATATGCAGTTTTGAAATTTGATCTGGACGATTTAAGATAAAAATGAGTGGGGTGAAATGGAATAATACGGGCCGGAGGCAGAAGGAAGCGAAGGACAGGCGGTATACAGCAATTTGCAGAGAATATGAGGTTTTACCATGATGCCATCAATAATTATAACAGGGAGAATACATATCATGAGGCAATTAAATGTTTTCAGTAAAATATTCATAGCGAGTATGGTTTTATTTCTGCTTTCAGGATGCAAAGCAGCCCGATCTACGGATGGAACAGATAGTATTCAGACGGAAGATATTACGATTGACGAGGAGACAGAAGCGGAATCTGAATACAATTACAGCATTGCTGTGGTCAATACATCTGCGCTTTTAAACTGGCCTCTACCGTGGAAAGACGAGTTTTCATATAATATTATTCAAATTGAAAATATGCCGGATGAATTTTCTTCAATCCAAGATACAATTAATGATAATTTGAAAGAAGCGATGACCTCCTGGGTGCGGGGACAGGTCACAGGTGCTGAGGATGTGAGATTAACAGTTACCTGTCATTCGGAACGCTATCTTTCAGCTTATAATGAATTTGTGTATATAAGCAGGCGTACGGACAGGTTCAATGATTATGTTACAATTGATATGTCGAGCGGCCAGCGTGTCTTCCTGAAGGATCTGGTTGAAATTAATGAAGAATTTGCAGAGTTTCTTCGGAATAATCAGGATATAATAAAGGAAAGCCCTAATTCTTTCTGGCAATTTCCGCCGGATTTAAAGAAACGGTATACTACATCAGAGCTGTTGGAAGAACTAAATAAGTGCTCCTATACACAGGAGGAAGTAATACAGGAGGGTTATTACCCGGTGGAGGGGTCGATAGGCTCTCTTTTGTTTAGAAATTCATTTTTTGTACGTGAAGGGATGCTTGTGATTACATTATATCAGGGCGGTGATGAGCGGTTTGTAACTTTGGATGTGGATGATATAGAGGATTTCCTGAAGGTAGATAAGTGGTAGCTTTGGGATTGAGGGGGGATGTTTATTACACATGAAAGATTGAAGAAAGAAGGGAAGATATGAAACAAAATTTAGGAAGGAAGAAACGATAATATATTATGAAATATTATATCGGTTACACTCACGCCTGTTTCGCAGGAAAATGTGCGCCTGACGCCAAACTTTAACAAACATCTCCTGAAGATCATTTTCAGCATACCGGCCGTCTGGGATCCGGCAAATTTGGATCCGGCCATGATGAAAATCATGGGCGCCCTCGCGGCGGTAAACCAGGTGATCTTCCCGGAAACACCGAGAGACGGGGCAGGGCAGACGCCCGCCCTGGACTTTCGGCTCGCGGGCAGGCATGCATGCAGCGGCGGGGAGCTGGCGGTTGTGACGGCGTTTGGGAAGAAAAGCAAGGATGAAAAAAAGAAAAAAGGAAAATGGAAAAAGGATTGGGGAAAGAAGTATTACTATGATTCGGACGGAGATATGGTGAAGGGGGAATTCAGAAAGATAGATGGGGAGTGGTATTATTTCCATGAGGACGGCCATATGGCAAGGGACGAGTTTGTACACTATGAGAACTACACCTATTATTTTGATAAAAAAGGACACATGCAGGACGATGATGATGTATTTCAGAAGAAGGATGAAACGTATTATATAAATGATTTCAAATTTACAGATACGGGAAGCAAAAGAAGAGAAAATGAGGCATTGGCAGAGGAGATGATGTTTTACCACCAGCAGTACCATAAATGTATAGAGGAAAATCCTTATGTTACGCAAGGTTCGATACTTGCCTGCACAAAGGGGACAAACTTAACACGCCTGGATGCGCGTACCGCAGTGGATATCAGGGATGTTGTTACAGGATTGCCTGTGCTGGGGTGTGATGCCTGTAAAGCGGATGAAAACATATATTCCTTTTATGGATGCCGTGCTTCAGACCTTTCAAATACGCCAGCGAGGCCGGTCATAGCCGGCGGTTATAAAAAATGTATTCCTATGTTGGGAATGTGGACACAACCTCATCAGACTTCGATTATCTGGAACAGTGTCAGCGGGGATCACACGGAAACATTGATATTCGATTCTGTTATTTATGCAGGTTTGGAGGAATGATCGGCATTATGGAGATACCGGAGGAGGAGATGGGGCCGGAAGGGATATATGACTTAAATGGTATGAATGTTGATCAAAAAGCCCTTAAAATTATGGAAAAAAATATAGGGAGAATGAACATATAAAAGAGATGGTTGACGGCAATGGCTTAAGTATTTTTGCAATGGAGGGGTTAGGGGAGAACAGTGGTAAAGGCATTCCGGAGATGTTCCCAAATGGAAGATACGGGGCGGAGCTGGTTGTTACAAAAGGAAACGTCGTACAATTCGTGACGCGCCATGCAAGCACGCTTCCGTCCACTTTAGAGCTTGAGGAGCGGGACGCAGGAATTGCCATAGTAAAGGAAGGGGTATATTTTATTTTTTCAAAAAGGCATCAGCAGAGATATGCCGCCTTTGCGGTGGCTGTTGAGGATCTGTCGGGCTATACTTCCATGCCGGTGATACGAAAAAAGATCGGTGAGCCCTGGGTTTATGATAGCACAGCGAGTGGAATTAATATTCATACCGCCCCTAATGACACAGGGCCTCTATACTCAGAAGGCTGCCAGATGATCCGGTCGAAAGATTATATTGATTTCTTATTTGCGACAGGTTTGACCAGGAGGGATGACAGATATGCCAATTTTTTAAGAGGAATATCGATTGATGAATCGCTTTTGTTTCGTGGAGAAAATCTTTATCCGACAGGAAGACAGACACGAATGAAGGATGAAGACGGAGATGAATATAACAGGATTAAATATGGCATGAAAGGTCCGGACGGAGAGTACGCCTGGTATATAGAGCTTTTGGAAGAAATTGGGTGCGACTTTGATGAAAATAATTTAATAACAGGATATTATGTTTTAGACAGGACATACATGCCGGGCAGTCAGAAAGAAAAATTTTATTTGTAGGGTTCACTAAGGTGGCAGGAAGGTTATAAACGTATTATACGAGGAGAATAAAAAATGAGATATAAGAAAATTTTCATTTTGCTGACATTGGCACTGACATCATGCAGCCATCCGGGACAGGGCGTCCCGGATGGAAGCATCGCCCGG
Source organism: Otoolea muris (assembly GCF_943193115.1). Classification (NCBI taxonomy): domain Bacteria; kingdom Bacillati; phylum Bacillota; class Clostridia; order Lachnospirales; family Lachnospiraceae; genus Otoolea; species Otoolea muris. The sequence goes on along the minus strand of NZ_CALPCY010000099.1, from coordinate 203 downwards.
CAGACGGATGAACAATGGGACAGTTCAGAAGTATGTCAGGAAGAGGAGGGAACGCAGGAAGCCAGCCAGGAGACGGATGCGGAAGGAAGCGAGGGACAGGCGGTACAAAGCGATTTGCAGAGAATCATTGATGCTGAATATGCCCGCCGGGAATTCAGCGAGATCCCGGCAGGCGATTTTACAGATATGCAGTACCTGTTTTT
>NZ_CALPCY010000098.1:0-6904 GCF_943193115.1 Otoolea muris | reverse complement strand
AAAGGAAAGCAGGCGTCGCTGAATTAAACAGGGTACTTGAGAAATATGAAATTACTACGGATATGAGGATTTCATTCTTTATGGGACAGGTAAAACATGAATCCCGGTCAGGGGCGAGAACACTGGAACAATTTAACGGAGATTCTCCTGAAGAATGGTTTAATAATAAATATAACTTCCGGCTGGGTAATAAAGAGGAAAATGACGGAGAACATTTCAGAGGCGCTGGATATATTCATCTTACCGGCAGATATAATTATGAGGAATTTGCCAAAGATATGGGGGATCCGGAGATAGTGACTCAGGGGTACAGGGTAGTGGGAGGTGTTTATAACCGTCCTGTCCATGAGGTTAGGCCAGAGGATTTAGGTGTGATTGATCTTGGAGAATATGTCTGGGAAGCATCAGGGTGGTTTTGGCTGTATGGAGCAGAAGATGATTTAAATATGTTGTCAGATCAGAGGAGAGGCTTTATGATATCATATAATATAAACAAGAATGATGGCGGTACATTTTCAGTCCGGAATGATTATGTTAAAGAATTTTATAGAATATTAACAGGTGGGGAATTAGAAATTGCTGACACAAAAGAATCTGTATATGAAAACAAAAATAATAATTAAGCTGTATACAGATTCTATTTAGAAAGATGAGATTGGAGACATATGAATTATATGATTGTGACATTGATTGGTTTATTATTGAGTTTTAATAACAATCTATGTTCAGAAATAAAAAATACAGCGCATATGGAAGAGACAGCCGATGAATCAGCTTCCGGCGGCAAGGCGTGTACAGATATGGAAAAACAGGCATACATTGAAACTGTTTTCGGAGAGACAATGATGAACGGGCTCAGAATCAAAGACTGTAGTATTACGGCCGATTACAGGCCGAATCCGACCGGTCACAGAATTCCCTATTTATTTGCATCGATCCGGTATCCGCAGGTATCAGGAATGGATGATAAATCCATTGAAAAAAAAATAAATAATTTATTAATAAACGCTGTAACTCAATCAATGGATCATAAAAATGCCGATGAAATCTTAAGTTTATTTCATAACATAGTGAATCATGGGTTTACTGAATTTTGGGAATGTGATAATGAATACAATATAATCCATGTTGGGGAGGATAGTATAAGCGTAAGTTATGAGGGAGCGTCCTATTTTGGAGGGCTTCATCCATCATTTTTTCATGATTATATTACAATTAACCTGACCAACGGCGAGATGGTTCCATTCACGGATCATTTTTCTAAAGAGGACGTAATAAAGGCAATCCGCTCCTTAAAATTTGAGATGATTGAAGGGCAGTACAATCCGGGAGGATATAAGGGTGACGAACCCAAAATAACAGAAGGATTTGCTGAAGCGGTAAAAGAATTAGAGGACAATACAGAAACCTATATGGGGAACACATACAATTTTGCAATAGATGACCGATCTGCTTATATACATTTTCCTTTTTATGATTCATTGGATGGCTATGTTATTTTAAAATTCAGTCTGGATGCATTGAAATAAATGGCCTGCCGTATTATCAGACAGGCGGTTACAGCCCAAAGCAAACAAAGCAGAAAATTTAGGTACATATGGGAAAGGCGGTATGATTATGAATCAAATTATTATAAATCTGATATGCTTATTATTAAGTTTCAGCAACAGCATGTGCTCAGATATGGAAAGAAAGGCATATGTTGAAACAGTAACCAGTGAAACAACAATCAATGGCCTGAAGATCCAGGAACATACCATTAGCGCCTATTACCGGAAGGAAGGGGAATTTGTTCAAAAACCCTATTTAAACGCAACGATCCGGTTTCCCCAGATATCTGATATGGAGGACATTTCCGTACAGAGAAAAATAAATAAGGGGCTGAAGGATGCCGCCACGCAGTCAATCAGTTGGGAGAATGCGGATCAGACATTAGAAATATTTCATGATATCGTGTATAATGATGTATCAACCTGGTTTTGGTACGGTGAAAATGAATACGAAATTCTTTCAGTAGAGAATGAAAGTATAGGAATTAAGTATGAAGGAAGGAGTTACTTTGGAGATGAAGATTGCATGCAGTTCAGCGATTATATTACGTTCAGCTTAACCGATGGAGAACGGGTTCCGTTTACAGAATATTTTTCCAGAGAGAAAGTGATCCGGGCCATTGAAGAATTGAAGTACGATTGGATTAAAGGAGAATACATACGCAGATATAAAGGCCGTTTTGAGAGGTATGAACCAGAAGAAGTGGAAAAACTGGTATCCATGGTGAGAAATCTGGAAGATACGCCTGATAGGTGGGAAAGATATTTTGGAACAACCTATTATTTTGCTATGGACAGAGAATACGCGTATATAAATTTATATTTTCATTATATGGATCAATATGCGGTTTTGAAATTCGATCTGGACGATCTAAGATAAAAATGGGCGGGGTGATATGGGGGCTGGGGACGGAAACATACAGCTATAAAAACGGCAGTCCCGCTGCTGTAGAACAGTCGGAAGGGACCAGGTTCATGGTAAACCGACATATCTTCCTGGCCAGGAGTGCATGCCGGCAGCGGTGAAAAATACGTAATGGTTCAGATTGTCTAAGTTCTTGAAGCGGGATGGAGCACAAATGCTGTTTATGCTATATTGGGAAATATGGAGACAGAGAGCAATATTAATCCGTTATTTTGGGAAAGAACGAATACAGGAAAAAAAGGAAAGGGGTTTGGACTGGTTCAGTGGACACCGCAATCTAAGCTTACAGATTGGACAACTTTAGAGGGGTTGAATCCGAATGATATTGATGTTCAAATACAAAGAATTTTGGTTGAAGTGGATCTGACAAGTGATGAGCAATGGGTTACTGGCAATCATAATTCAGGAATGACTTTTAAAGAATTTACTCAGTCAACGGAATCGGCTGAAAAACTGGCGGAGATATTTTTGTATTGTTACGAACAGCCAACTGTTATGCCACAACCGGCACGTAGTAAACAAGCCAGAAAATGGAAGGATTTACTTGAATTATTAAATGATTAATAGGAGCCTAAAAGAAATTTGCTTAATTACAGAGTCAGGCATAAAGATAAGATTTATATGTATACAGATGGATTGAACAGAATATCACATTGAAGGAATGAGGCAGGAATGAAGAATAACAGGCGTGGCCGCTTTTGGGTGTTCACTTTACTTATGCTGATGTCAGGAGGATGCTCAAAAAAACTGGAAAACCCTGAAATAAAGAAAGTAAACTTCCAGACAGCGGATCATGGAAAAATGATTCCTGAGCTGTCTGATTTAATCAGGGCAAGGCTAAAAGGGATTTGGATGAAAGGGCTTCTGATTTATAATAACAGTGAAGAAAAAGATGGCTCTGGAATTGAAAAATCAATTGGGGAAACAGAAACAAACATTTATAATGACATTATGAATCAGTACATAGATGCAGTTGATAAAGAGTTTCCCCCGCAGGAAAGAGTGAACTATAAACGGGAAGAACGCTGGAGCCTGTTGGGAGATGAAGTGGACATGTATTTAATAATAAACGCGCATGCATTTGAGAGCTATAAGGTGTATTATGCATTATATGACGTAGACGGAAACGGAACCCCCGAATTATTTATCGGGGGTCCATGGGGAAGAGATACGCCGCCTGTGATTTATGATTTCTTTACGTTTGACGGGAAACAGGCGATCAGCCCGTTCAGGGAGGCTGGTTATGTGGAGCGTCAGTTTGGTTATAGGGTAAACCTTTATTTTTATTCTAACGGGATTTTTGAGGTGGACTGGAGCAATGGAGCAATGAATTATGGAGTGGATTTCTACAGACTGTCACCGGATGGGTATAATGTATATCCTGTTGAAAGTGTGTCAGTTAAAGTGCCGTATGATTTGATTACAAGATTTTACCATGACGCCGAGTCAGAGGATGAGATATCAGAAAAAGAATATAATGCAATATTACAAAAATACATGGCTGTAGGCGAAGCAGATTTAAACTGGTCTGAAATAGTAAAGGAATGATACGCATACCTGAATTGCAGATGACAGGAAGCGTCGGATATAGGAGAGACAAACGGATGCAGAAGTAATAAGCCTGCGCCGATCATCCTGAAAGCGGATCCGGTTACACTCACGCCCGTTTCGCAGGAAAATGTGCGCCTGACGCCAAACTTTAACAAACATCTCCTGAAGATCATTTTCAGCATACCGGCCGTCTGGGATCCGGCGAACCTGGATCCGGCCATGATGAAAATCATGGGCGCCCTCGCGGCGGTAAACCAGGTGATCTTCCCGGAAACACCGGGAGACGGGGCAGGGCAGACGCCCGCCCTGGACTTTCGGCTCGCGAGCAGGCATGCAGGCAGCGGCGGGGAGCTGGCGGTTGTGACGGCGTTTGGGAAGAAAGGCAGGGATGAAAAGAAGAAAAAAGGAAAATGGAAAAAGGATTGGGGAAAGAAGTATTACTACGATTCGGACGGGGATATGGTGAAGGGGGAGTTCAGAAAGATAGATGGGGAGTGGTATTATTTCCATGAGGACGGCCATATGGCAAAAGACGAGTTTGTATACTATGAGAACCACACCTATTATTTTGATAAAAAAGGACACATGCAGGATGATGATGTATTTCAAAAGAAGGATGAAACGTATTATATAAATGATTTCAAATTTACAGGTACGGGAAGCAAAAGAAGAGAAAATGAGGCATTGGCAGAGGAGATGATGTTTTACCACCAGCAATACCATATATGTATAGAGGAAAATCCTTATGTTACGCAAGGTTCGATACTTGCCTGCACAAAGGGGACAAACTTAACACGCCTGGATGCGCGTACCGCAGTGGATATCAGAGATATTGTTACAGGATTGCCTGTGTTGGGGTGTGATGCCTGTAAAACGGATGAAAACATATATTCCTTTTACGGCTGCCGTGCTTCAGACATTTCAGATATGCCAACAAGGCCGGTCATAGCGGGCGGTTATAAAAAATGTATCCCTACATTGGGAATGTGGACACAAAATCATGACGCTCCGCTTATCTGGAACAGTGTTAATGGGGATCAAACGGTAACATTGATAAGGGATTCTGTCATGGTATGCAGGTTTGGAGGAATGATCGGCGTTGTGGAGATACCGGAGGAACAAGGAAATGCGAGTCAATATGTGACGCTGGAGCAGTTAGATCAATTCCACTTTTTCATGGGTTTTACCGATGCGGAAAGGAAAGCAGGCGTCGCTGAATTAAACAGGGTACTTGAGAAATATGAAATTACTACGGATATAAGGATTTCATTCTTTATGGGACAGGTAAAACATGAATCCCGGTCAGGGGCGAGAACACTGGAACAATTTAACGGAAATTCTCCAGAAGAATGGTTTAATAGTAAATATTCGTATAACTCCCGAGTGGGTAATAAAGGGGGAAATGACGGAGAACATTTCAGAGGCGCTGGGTATATTCATCTTACCGGCAGATATAATTATGAGGAATTTGCCAAAGATATGGAGGATCCGGAGATAGTGACTCAGGGGTACAGGGTAGTGGGAGGTGTTTATAACCGGCCTGTCCATGAGATTAAGCCAGAGGATTTAGGTGTAATTGATCTTGGAGAATATGTCTGGGAAGCATCAGGGTGGTATTGGCTGCATGGAACAGAAGATAATTTAAATACGATGTCAGATCAGAGGAATGGCTTTAAGATATCATATGATATAAACATGAATGATGACGCTACATTTTCACTCCGGAATGATTATGCAAAAGAATTTTATAGAATATTAACAGGTGGAGAATTGGAAATTGCTGACACAAAAGAATCTGTATATGAAAACAAAAATAATAATTAAGATGTATACAGATTCTATTTTAGAAAAGTGAGATGGGGGACATATGAATTATATGATTGTTACATTGATTGGTTTATTATTGAGCTTTAATAACAATCTATGTTCAGAAATAAAAAATACAGCGCATATGGAAGAGACAGCCGATGAATCAGCTTCCGGCGACAAGGCGTGTACAGATATGGAAAAACAGGCATACATTGAAATGGTTACCGGAGAAACAACAATGAACGAATTGGGAATCAAAGATTGTATCATTACAGCCGATTACTGGCCAAACCCGGATAATCACAGAGATCCCTGTTTGGTAGCATCGATCCGATATCCGCAGATATCGGGAATGGAGGATAAATCCATTGAGAAAAAAGTAAATAATTTATTACTAAACGCTGCAACGCAGTCGCTCAACCATAAAAATGCGGATCAGACGCTGAGGCTGTTTAATGACATCGTAAACCATGGATTAAATACTTTTTGGAGCGGTGAGAATGAATATAACATAATTCATATGAGTGAGGATTGTATAAGCGTAAGTTATGAGGGAGAATCCTATTTTGGAGGGCTTCGCCCATCATTTTTTCATGATTATATTACAATCAGCCTGACCAGCGGCGAGATGCTTCCATTCACGGATTATTTTTCTAAAGAGGACGTAATAAAGGCGATCCGCTCCTTAAAATTTGAACTGATTGAAGGGCAGTACAGCCCGGGTGGATACAAGGGTGACGAACCCAAAATAACAGAAGGATTTGCTGAAGCGGTAAAAAAATTAGAGGACAATACAGAAACCTATATGGGGAACACATACAATTTTGCAATAGATGACAAATCTGCCTATATAGAATTTCCTTTTTATGATTCATTGTGGGGTTATGTTATTTTAAAATTCAGTCTGGATGCATTGAAATAAATGACCTGCCGTGTTATTAGACAGGCAGTTATAGCCCAAAACAAACGAAGCGGAAAATTTTAAATTCATATGGGAAAGGCGGTATGATTATGAATCAGATTATTATAAACCTGATATGCTTATTATTAAGCTTCAGCAACAGCATGT
>NZ_CALPCY010000097.1:0-7935 GCF_943193115.1 Otoolea muris | reverse complement strand
GGAAAACTCCTTATCCCCCGGCCATCTTGCCGTGACGCGCAGCGCGTCTTCCCCGTTGGTATCCGCTAAGCAGGCCGTCCCCTGCGCGCCGCCGTTTCCCACACGGCAGGCAATGATCGTCTTTGCGCCCCCGGCGACCGCCTCCCGGACTGCATCCGTCGTAAGGCCGTTCCCGAACGTCTTTTCGTAGCCATCCGCGGCATTCAGTTCCACCGCGGTATTGAGCGGCCCGAAGTCGGCCTTAAAGATTACGGCCGTAACCCCGTTCATAATCCCGGAAGCGGCGTTATTGCCTTTTTTGTCGATCCGGAAATAGGAACCCGGGCGTGTTTTGGCTTCGCCTGATATAAATGTACCAGCCACTTTTGAGTCTCCTTTCTGAAAAAATGTGTATAAAAAGGACGCCCCTGTTTACAAGGACGTCCTGATTATTGGTGTGTTGTGTAAATTGCGCCGGGATCCGTCATATCTGTCATGCCGGATCCCGGTAAGTTACGGTATAAGTTTTCCTGTTCCCCCTGCAATCTTTACAGAGGATTTTTGTAGGGTAACTGTTTTCATCCAGCGCTTAAATTTCCTGGCTGATGGCAACTTACTGCTCATAATCAGACAGTACAGCCCTGATTCATTTATTACCGTAACTTCTCTTCTCTAGCCTGCGTACTCAATTTGGGTACTCAGCTTATCCTCCTCTTTCAAAAATGTTCTTGAAAGAAATCCCCATCTATGATAAAATATTGTACAGAAGGAGACTTCCACGACAGGGTAACCAACGATCCGGGCAGGGTGTGGTTACTCTTTTTTTATCCATATATCACACATTCCCGCCCTGCCCTGTGGAATATAAAAGGACGCTGCATCCCGCAACGCCCATCCGGCAGCCATGGGGAGGCCGGGAGCATACCCCGGCAGGACTTCTCCCCTCTGTTCAATCCATTTCACTTTGCCTCCTCTTTTCGTTTTTCTTATTGGACCGCCCGTTTCAGGAATTTTTCCACAATCTTTTTCGCCTCACAGACCGTACATTTTTCCTTGCCCGCTGCCCTTAATGCCGCCACGACACACTCCGGCCTTGTCTGGAAAATCTCTTTTGCCCCCGCTGCAAGCTCGCCTGCGGAGTAGATCGGATCCTGCGCCACTTTTCTCCCGCTTCCGGATGCCGGCTCTTTTACCTCCGTCACAGGCCCACCCACGGCACAGACTGGATCCTGTGAGGCTTTCCTCCCGTTTTTGGATGCGGGCTCCTTCGCAGCCTCTTCTTTTACTGCCTGCGCTTTATTTTCATCTGCCCGCGCAGCTCTGGCTTCTTTTAATGCTTCCTTTGCCATGTGATACCTCCTTACATGTTCCTGGCATGGACGGACTGCAACGCGTGGGGCTTTGCCCGGTACCTCAAAATCCCGTAATGGCCGGTTACAAATATCTGGCCGTCTTTCAGATAGTCGGATTTATAATTCGCCTGCAGCCGTTTAATAAACATAGGCGAGTGATCCAGCATGGTAATCTCCCCGTCCAGCGACATCCGGTTTGCAATCGCCGCCGCAATCTTTACCCTTGTCCCCGTCTCCGGGCATAAAATATGGACGGCGATCCTCCCGTCCATCCATGCTACCGTATTCGTTTCCCGCGATTTATCAGTATATTCCAGCCTGCAGTAAACCACCGGTTTCTCTGCCGTCGCCTCTGTGATCTCCTCCATCCGGTCATACCCCATAATCAGGCATTCCGGAAATAACTCCTTGATATATTTACTGGCTGCCATAACGGGATCCGGATCGGTTGTTTCCTGCGGGGGGTATTCCAGGATGTCAAACCGTATCTCGCTGCCAACCGTCATGCCCCCGTTTTTCTCCTCCTGGGTAAATGCGTCTGTCCTTGCCCAGGCAAAGCAGTATGGCGATCCGCCTTCCGGCTTTAATATCACGTCCCGCAGGCATTCCCGCACCTGCGGCACAATGTCCTCCGGCGTGATGTCCGCTGTATTCCGGCATAACAGATCCACCGATAACGCGCCGGCGCTGTGCCGTTCCGTGTTTGCCTGGAGATCGAAGCTGTAAACCAGCATGGGGTATTGCGTATTCCCCGCCCATCCTTCCTCCTGGCTTTCGTCCGGTGGGGACGTGCTGAACACAGCCGGGGCCCCGTTATAGGATGCCAGATGCTTTATAAGTGCTTCTGAGCCTGCAAGCCTTTTATAAATCAGCTCCTCCAGCGTCACCCCCGCCGCCCCCTTCCGTTTCCTGCTGCCCGCCGTCCGGCTTTATGTTATAATCCCGTATTTCCGCCATATCGGAAGACCACCGGATCTCCCACTGGCCTTCCGCCGCCTCGGACACAGGGATTATAAAATGGTTTGTAACATTGCCTATACCAGGGTAATACTGCACGATCAACTGCCCCTCTGTGGCTGACGTCACAAACCCTGCCTTTCCCCTGTCCCAGGTGGAATGCCGGCCCCAGAGCAGATCCCCGCGCCGGATCTGCGCCAGGTCAAAGGCTGCCGCCGGCTTTTCTGTCACTAACGGCATATCCGTCCCCCCTCCCTATGTATACGGCCCGCTGAAAATCTTTTTAATTTCCGGCGCAGCCTTTTCCTTAATCCGTTCCACAAAGGGCCTTGCCGCCATTTTCGATGTCCCATGCTCCAGCAAAATGGCATACGGTTCCCCGCTTTCCAGCGCTGCGGTGAGGGACGCCCCGCCTCCGGAGGTTGTCCCGCCTTTTACATCACCGTTCCAGTGCAGGCGTAGGTTCCCAGTGCGCCGGGCGGGCGGTTCCCCGGGAGCTGAGGCGGTATAGGTTGCCTTTTTTGTATAAGGTTTCCTGTAAACCCGGCCGCTCCTCTGGCCTTTCAATACTTCCTGCTCCGCATTCCTAAGTGCGTTTACCGCCCGGACGCCCCTGGCAATGACTTTCCGGTTAATGTCCGCCACCTGGCCTTTTACAGTGGCCCGGACAGCCCTGCCGATCCCCTTTCCACTCCCTTCTGCCCATAACCTCACTTCAAATCCTTCCTTTCCTCAGCGTAGTATACTGTCGATATGCCGAGCGAACTGATATCATCAACATCGATAATATAAAACACGCGTTCCCCAAGCGTCAGTTTATCCCCCCGCTTTGCTTCCGGGCTCCCTGCCTGCACGATCGTGTGGGTAACGATATGATCTTTTTGGTTGTGGTTTTCCCTGTCTTCGTCGGAAGCTGCTGCCAGGCAGCCTTTCAGCATCCGCGTCCCGTCGCCGGAATGGACGTTCGCCACTCTTCCCGTGTTTGTCACAACCTGCTTATTTTCTTCAATGGCGAAATCTTTAAAAAGGTTCCCGGGCCTCACATACATCATCCTTGTATTCCTCATCCGCGCCCCGCCCTTCCGTTCTGCTGCATCCCCGTATAAAAATAGGGCGGCTTACCCTGGACGCCCCTGCCGGCCCGCGGGACACGGCAGGACTGTGCGGATACCTGTTTTTTCAACGCCTCATAGTCTGCCCGCCACAGCTTCGCCCGCTCCTGCATATACAGCCAGAGTTTGTCTGTCTTTGTATCAACCTCATAGGCAAAGCGCCTGCACAGGCTTTCCAGGAGCATCAGCTTTGCCCTGTCCCATGAGCCCGGGTGCGTGTCAATGGCCGCCTGTATTTCCTCGTCCGTGAGCGCCGTGGTATCAGAAAGCCCTTCCACCATGGTATCCCCCAATTCAAACCTCATGCGGTCTTTGCCGGGCTCCCGGATCTTTGCGGGCTCATAGGTGTATGCCCTGTTTGCCATCAGGTAGCGGATCCCCCTTCCGATGTGCCGGCGTCTGCTGTTTCCCCGGCTTCGGGATCCTCCTCCCGGGCGGGAAACAGCCTTTCCGCGCGTTCCCTGGCCGCGTTTTTAATTGTTTTGCGGCTGTCCGCCACATGGAGAAGGATCAGTATATTTTCGTCTGTAACCTCAGCGATCATCCGCACCCCTTCATCCGCGTTAGCCTGCATGATGGCAAATACCTGCCGGATTTCCTCCGGGGCGGCGTGTACTACCCCTGCCGGATCCTCTCTTATCATGATGCCCACACAGGGCTCTGCCAGGGTAATTTCCCCGCCGGCAAAGGCATCTGTCATGGCCAGCCCCGTCACAGCCTCAGCAACCATCCCGTCCACCTGCCCGCGTGTAAAGGTTCCGGCCGGCCCCTCCCTGTCCTTCAAAACGGAGAGGACTCCCAGCTTCTCCTGGGATGCCGGATCCAGGACCAGATCCCGCGGCACTTCATCGCCAATATAAAATTTTCTTCCACCAAAGCAGCAGGGTCTTTTCGCAACCAGCTTCACAGTGTCATCCCCCCTCTTTTACACGGCATCCCTGAAATACATCCCCAGGTCATCCGCCGTCTTTTTCATATCCGTGGCCATGAGGCCCTCAATAAACTCGGAATGTGTCCCGGGTTCCCCGTCATAATTTAACACCGGCATAAGGTTCCCGTTGCCGAGCATATCCCACGTAAATATATAGCCGGCCGAAGGCTCATCAATGGAGGGTGTATCTGTAGCGTATGCAAGCAGAAACCCGTCCGGATCGCCGATATAGCCCATGTCCGCTTTCTGCCCCGGCTTTGCCCTGTTCATGATGGAGCGCTGAACCGTAAGCTTCTCTACTTCAAACAACTGGGCCAGGACGTTTTCTGTAACCCTCGCAGGGTTTACTGTGGATCCTCCGTACTTAACCCGCTCCAGCACAGCGGGATGCCTTTTTAAGGAATTATAGACATTTACACCGAGCGCCATCCGGTTCGGCCTGCGGCCCGTGCTCTGCTCCATAACCGTTTTCCTGTCATCCACAAGGGCCACCGGATCCGAGTTCCCGTTGGAGAATTTAATAAACTGACCGTTGGCCGGCGTGGTTGAATCTACTCCTGTTTCCTCCTGCCCCCATACGCCCGGCTTAAAAAAGGCCCGGGCAAACAGCACATCCTGATGGATATTCGCCTGCCCTGCCATGGTCCTTGTACGCTGCATCCTCGGATCGGCAGCCCCCGGCCCCTGCCTGCGCGTTAAGTCCGTCTGCCGGATCCGGTCGATGCCCATGATCATCTGGTCCACCACACACGCATAGCTTTCCGTGTGCTCAGACAGCACAGCCGGATCCACCTTCCCGTACGCCGGTTTTTTCTGCCAGTTGTCGCGCAGAAGATCCTCTTTGTCAAAAATATAGTAGTTATCAGAGGATAACGTTACTGGGCAGACCGGGAAGATCGTCTTTGCGAAGGCTTTGTCATCACTCTGGTAATAGGCCAGCGCCATATTTGATAACGCCGTATGCGGCCTGAAGACGCCTTTGGCAATGTCTGCCTGGATGCCTGCTGCTGTTCTCTTAGCCATTTTATGTCCCTCCTGTTAATTTTTCTGGTATTTCATGATCTGGATCCGGCAATACTCATCCTTCTGCGCCGCATCCAGGGCCAGCCCGATCACATAGTCGCCGGCCGCCGCCGCTGCTGCGAGCCCGGCCTCGCCTGCCGTTACCTCGGCGCCCTTTGCAATCTCCCCTCCGGAGAGGATATAGCCGATGTCCTTAACCTGGATGTCCACATCTTCGCCTTTAAGGACTTTTCCGGAATGGGCGCCGGATATATCATTCCAGCCGGCCTCAACCAGCGCAACGCCCACAATGGGCTTTGTACCGCCGGATGCGGGAACCACATTGCCGTCCTCATCATAGGCCATGGCACGGTTCCGGCAGTCCTCAATATCGGCCCCGGCTTTCTCCGCGATGGTTGCGCCCTGGTTTATCTGTACCCCGTTAAAATTTCGGTTCGCCATGATGGTTTATCCCTCCTTCTTCTTAAAATCCTGCCTCGCTGTCATACTCCCCAAGGATATCCGGGTTATTTTCCCATGCTTTCGCTATGGCCGCGTTATAGCTTAACGCCGGATCCTTTTCCATGTACCCTTTTGCAATCCCTTCTATCTTTGCTTCTGCGCTGCCCGTCCCGGATCCTCCATGGCCGGATTTGCCAATTTCGGAAAAGATCCCAGATTTTTCCACCATCGTGACGGTCTGATCCAGCATGGCGAGCATGTCATTATAAGCGGTTCCTCCTGCTGCCTTGAGGCTTTTCAGCAACGGGACAAGCTCCTCCTCCTTTTTCCCGATGACCGCATATTTCTTCGCAACTTCGGAAAGTTCCCTGTCCTCGGCCGCCTCCCGGAATTTCTTCAATCCTTCGAGTTCCGCCCTTACTGCGGGATGCAGGCCCTTATAGATGTCATCTGCCGCCGTTCCTGCTTCCGGCTGTACGGGCTGTGCTGCGGGCTGCTGTAAGGATCCTGCCGCGGGCTGTGCGGCCGATTTTGTGACGCCTCCTGCCGCTGCGGGATCCCCCTGGCCGGTTCCCTGTGTTTCTGCGCCGGAAGCGGGAGCGGCCCCTTCCTCTACGCCGCATCGCTTCTCGATATCATCGTAAAAGGCCCGCTCTGCGGGTGTCATCTTACTCTTGTCGATTTTCATTCCCATGCTCTGTTCTCCTTCCTCTTTTTTACCTTCATCCACAACCGCGCTTTCCCCGGCCAGCCGCGCCTCTGCTTTCATGATTTCCCCGGCCAGCCGTCCCGCGGCTGCTTTCATGATTTCCAGTTCCTCCCCTGACACATCGCGGCGCTTGCTTACGATATTGGAGGATTTCCTGCCTGCCCACTGCTTTACCGATACCTGCATTACGGTCTGGAATTCCTGGAGGCTTTCCAGCATTGCCACCTCCGCGCCCGCGCTGTCCAAATCTTCGTCATAAAGGATCGAACAGAGGGATGACTGCAGGGCGTAGCACATATCCCATATTTCATCTGCGATTTTCCGGTTGTTGACCTGGTTTATTTTTTCGCTGAAGCTTACAGAATCGCCTTTTTGGATCTCCTCCACCGCGCCGTCGATCTCCTCCTGCCCCATGCCGGCGGCCTTTGCGATGAAGGCAACCAAGCGTTTCAGGATACCGCTGTCCTTTTCGCATCCGGTTCCCTCTGCGGCTCCTGCCGCCGGCGCATCCCTGTTCTTACTTTTAAACAGCCCGATATGTGCATCCGGGTTTGCTCCTGCGTCCACAAAATCAACTTTGTGAACTTTGAGATTTTTAAGTTTTGTCGCCATATTTCGGTTCCTTTCCTTTAAGCTACAAAGTAAAGGATATCCTTTACAGATGCCTTTGAAATGTCAAAAATTTTCAAACCATACTCCGATTGGCCTCAGAATCAATAACCCTTTTCAGAAGCCTGCCCTGGTTTTCAGGGGCGGTACTTTCTTTTTTCTCATCCACTTCCACCCGCTCCGCCTCCCCCTCAATGGAGAACATGGGATACGTGCCATCTTTGACTTTTTCCCATACCTCCTTATCCAGCACTTTAAAGCCGATCCACCAGCCGACCGGGAGCGTGCCCGCGGGGATGGCCATGGCCTCCATTTTCTCTTCCGTAAATACGACGCTTTCCACCAGCACGGCCACGCCGCCGCGCTCATGCATCTCCCCGCCTTCGCCGTACAGCCTGACATATTCATATGCCGCCGCCTCCAGTTCTGCCGGTTCAATGATATCCCCCTGCCAGTCCTCGATCACTTCCCCGCCCACACGCATGGAGACGCTCGCCCATCCGAAGGCCAGCATCTTTTCATCGTCGGATTTCATGATTTTAAACCGGCTTTTCAGGACGCCATCCGCAGGGGCTTCCGGCGTTTCCGCCTGTTTCCCGGGGGCGTCCGGTAATCTTTTCTCAACCAGATCCAGAAATTTTCTCATGTCTTTCACTTCCTTCCTACCGCCGGCGGCGCCTCTATGTATTCCACACCACACCCGCAATTGGGATGCGCCGGGGGTAACAGGCGGTATCCCTCAAACAGGAGCCTCCCGCCGAAATCAAAATCGTCATCCATGCCCACTTCCGTCCCGTCCAGGGATGCGCACACATCGCACAC
>NZ_CALPCY010000096.1:0-8059 GCF_943193115.1 Otoolea muris | reverse complement strand
ATGACTTCTTTCGCCGCTGGTTGGGAGAAAGATGACGCTGGGGTTTGGCACTATTATGACAAAGATGATGAGATGGTTGCCGGCGAGTGGAGAAAAGACGGCGCTAAGTGGTTTTATCTGGATGATGACGGCGATATGCTGATGGATGCCTGGGTAGATGACGAGTATTATGTTGGCGCTGATGGCGCTATGCTGGTTAATCAGTGGGCCAAAACTATCGCGGATGAAGATGTGGACGATCCGGAGGATGACGGCGATGCATGGTACTACTTCGGAAGCAAAGGTAAAAAGGTTTCCGGCACCGATAAAAAGATCAATGGCAAGACCTATATCTTTGATGAAGATGGAAAAATGCAGGATGGCTGGTATCAGGATGGAGATGCTGTTTATTATCTGGGCGGCGAGGATGAGGGCTGGAGAGCCAGCGGCTGGCTGTGGCTGGAGAAGCCCGACGATGACGATGATATTGAAATCTGCGATGATAATTGCGAAGCCTGTGATGAAGAAGGCTGGTACTGGTTCGGTACCGATGGCAAGATGTATAAGGGTGTAAAGCAGAAAAAGATCAACGGAAAATACTATTACTTTAATGAGCACGGCCAAATGCTTTATGAATGGATCAATGGCGTTAAATCCACAAAAGCATCGAATGCTCAGTTAGACAGCAGTGATATCACAGCGACTCCGAGTGAAGTTCGTTATATGAACGTCGTAGAGGAGGGATGGAGAACCGACGGCTGGTATCAGATCGACGGTGCTGAAGCACTTGGTGCCGGAAATGATACAGATTGGTATTATTTCAAAGACGGTGAGGCAAAGAAGGCTAAATACGAAGAAGAGAATGGCCTGACAGATGATGGAGATACCATTTACAGAGCAAAGATTAAAGTTGAAGGTAAATATTTCTGCTTTAACGAACTTGGTCAGATGCAGACAGGTTTGCAGTTAATTGACGGATATATGTATTACTTTGATGAAAATGGCTATATGAAGACCGGAAAAGTAAGTAATGTTGAGGAAGAGAACGATTCCTTTACTTACTATTTCCAGACGAAAAACGGAGGAAATGGAAAGGGTATAACCGGAGAAAAAGATGGTTACTTATATTGGAGTGGAAAGAGACTGGAAGCTGATGATGACTACAGAATTTATGTAGTTAATGGCGACTACTTTCTTGTAAACAACAAAGGCAAACTTCAGAAATCATCTACTAAGAAGTATGATGTAGAAAATGGCCGGGGTGCAGAAGAAGTTTCCTTCAGCTTCAACAAAAACAGTTATAAAATACAAAATCTGCCGGATAGTTGGAAAAAGGTTGCGGCACTCCCATATATTGAGTTAATGGACAATGTAATTATTCATGACGGTGTTGATAGCGGTATAATTACCACTTGGGAGGAGATTGAAAAAAGTACAGAAACTCCAGATGAAGATGAAGATGTCGAAGAGACTGATTCAGATGAAAAGACTGAATAAAATCATCTAAAGTGTAAAGTCATAATCGAATTTTCCAATACAGTATTTTTGGATTTTGATTAGTAATTAAATAGTCATCGCACCAATATTCAAAGAGATTATTGGTGCGATGATTATCTTCAGTTATGTTTATTTTTTAAGACGGAACTCACTTCTGATCACTTGAAATTTTCCCAAAGATAGTGTAAAAGAATTTGTGTCTTTGAAAAAACACCTCTTTTGGGGTAAGAATCAAGATATGACGATTCGTATCGAAAAAGAGGATTTTTTATGTCTACAAAAAGGAACAAATACGACAGCATATTGCGGATAACAATTTAAACAGCATGGCCGATATCTACAGCCTGCTGAGGAATCACATCAAGGATATTCTGTAGGAACTTATAGAAAAGATTTAGAACGATTTTCATGAGCAGACACCGTAACAGTTCAGGTTGCCTGAACTGTTACGATTTACTTTCTGTTTACAGTGTAACCGTTACTAAATATTTTTATATATCCATTTCTATTTTTATGCCAATAAATGATAATTTAGCACTTTGTTAATAGCAGGATACAAAATATGAACCATTACTGGATTATCCTTCCCAAATTCCATATTCATTCACCGTTCTCCCATCCGGCGCAGTATAACTGACTGCCATGGTTCCGTTATCCATAAAGTAACGCCACTTCCCTTCCGGATCCTGGGCCCATCCGATTGCCATAGAGCCATCCTGCTTCAGCAGATACCACTGTCCGTTTACCATTAAGAGGCCAACTGCCATAGAGCCGTCCGGATTCAGCAGATACCATTTCCCGTCTACCAGAGTCCAGCCTGTTCTCATAATCCCATCTGAACCTAAGTAATACCATTTTTCATTTATCCATTTCAGCCAGTCATGTACAGGCTGGTTTTCAGCATTAAAATAATACCAGTTTCCTTCTGTTTGAACCCACCCAATATCAGTTACAGATGCTATCGTTGTTCTCGCAGTCTGTGTTGGCCCAATAACCGCAGCGCTTCCACCGGGGCCTCCGGAACTGCCGGAACCGCCGAAACTGCTGGAACCACCGGATCCTCCGGAACTGCTGGAACCACCGGATCCTCCAGAACTGCCGGAACCGCCGGATCCTCCGGAACTGCCGGAACCTCCAGAGCTGCCGGAACTGCCTAAACCTCTTGAGTAGGATGTATGATAAACAAGCGGAAGGGGATTTACGGCGCCTCCCGCCCAGTAACCATCATCGTAAATAATCTGCAGATCCTCTAAAACCGTATATATGTTTATAGACGTCCCATTTAAAACCGCATCATTTCTCAGGGCCGTGAATACCTCTGGCTTCATTTTAACAGGGATTTGTAACCATCCCTCGTCGGCTATTTTCATTGCCATAACGCAGGAGCCGTCTGTGAAGGTAAAGCTTCCTTCCGGAGATAACCGGATTTCTGAAACCGCTGTATGTTCCGTCCCTGCCATAGGCTTATAGTAATGCTCTATCGTAAATTCGGGGGGAAGCGTCCGGTTCAGATTAACATCTCCGATATTCCTGTACCTGCCATTAACGAGGGGCCCTT
Source organism: Otoolea muris (assembly GCF_943193115.1). Classification (NCBI taxonomy): domain Bacteria; kingdom Bacillati; phylum Bacillota; class Clostridia; order Lachnospirales; family Lachnospiraceae; genus Otoolea; species Otoolea muris. The sequence continues at coordinate 5,025 of NZ_CALPCY010000096.1, read as the reverse complement.
TATAGAAATCAATGTATTCTGAGCTGTACCGGGTGTAAAATCCATCCGCCCCATAAAGAACAGGTATCGTAGCCAGAACACGGTCCTGTTTCGTCTCCACTATCTGAATATAAAAGTCATCACTGCTGCCGCCCGGGCGGTCTGTGTCATCCCCGATATTTTTATCTACAAAGGATACCGAAAATTCTGCCTGGGCATTTTGGCTTAATAAAGTATTGCCTGCCGGAACAGCCTCAATCCTTTTTCTGTCCGCATTCAGGACGGGTGAGATGTTCACGCTGACCTCTCCAATGGCCTCTCCCGACCCCTGCCGGACGGTTACTGTAACCGGGTCTGGTAATATAACCTGGTTCGTCTGCGGATCGCGATCCATATAAAATGAAATCCTGCCATTTTCAAGGCCGTCCACAGCGACAGAAACTTCCTCCGTCTGCGCTCTGCCCTGCAAGGCATCCACATCTGTCTCTCCGTCTGTTATGGCAAGAGGGGCCAGGATACTGTCAGGCGAGGCAGCCCTTTCATAGCCGTCCGGAAAAATGGAAGCTTTATGCGTCCGCCGTTCAATCTCTTCAACGGTTCCGGCCAGAGCCGGGACAATTCCTGATGAAAGCAGTGAGACTGTCAGAATTCCTGCAATTAAGGAGTAGTGTTTTTTCATTTCCATACTCGTTCCTTTCCTTAGGCTCAGGCCACGAAAACCGTTGATGGTATATGTGGCCTGGCGATTGATAAATCATCGCTGGCTGTAATGCAGGCTGCCTGCTCCGTGCAATGATGTTCTGTATTAAAATGCAGCCAGCCGTATGGTTATGGAGCTGGCATAGCGCTGATTTATCTGCCCGTAAAACAGTGGCGGTTCCCTATAATCTATTTTGCAATAAATGATTATCAGAATCAACAAAAAACAGATTCCATTCTCCGGAAATGGATCTGTTTGTCCGTTACTGTACCGGGGATTATAAAAGATACCCCTTCATCCTGTGAAAGGGCAAAGGGGTACCAAAATTATTATTTACTTTGTTTGTGCTTTTGGAAGTATCCACACCAAAAATCTCGGTTACAGTTACATTTCCTACGGCAATTTAGATTCTACTACTCCAGACCAAACACAGATACATCTACCGATACATCTTCAAAACTTGCTTTGCCTGTAGATTCTTTTTCAATCCATCCCTCTGCAAGATCTGTGTGTGAAGAGTCAGTCCATCCATATGAGTAGATATTGTCATATAACTCTATTTCCGGAATTGTAAGAGCTTCAACAAATTCTTCTTTTGTAGCACTTATTGTCTTTACAGAATCCCCACTGAAAGTAAGCGTGATCTCCTCGCCCAATCCTTCAATATCGTATTTCTTTGTCTTGGATTTCTGAATCTTGCCCTTGTTGTTTACAAGATATGTTTTTCCATCTACATAGAATAATCTGTAGTCGTCATCTGCTTCCAGTCTCTTACCGTTAAAATACAGATAGTTATCCTTTACGCCGGTTACACCTTCGCCATTTCTACCATTCTTGGTATTGAAATAGTATGTGAAATCGTCGTTATCTTCTTCAACACCCGATACCTTTCCGGTCTTCATATATCCATTTTCATCAAAGTAATAGAAACCGCCAGTGGAACGGATGTACTGTAATCCTGTCTGCATACGGCCTTTTTCATCAAAGCAGAAATACTTGTTATTGCTTGCTTTCACTTTAATCTTGGCTCTGTAGATAAATGTATTATCATCATCAACTACACCTGCAAAATCAGAAGTATCCGCTTTCTTGGCCTCTCCGTCGCTGAAATAGTACCAGTCGGTATCATTGTCTGTTCCGACATCCTCAGAACCATCGATCTCATACCAGCCGTCTGCTCTCCAGCCCTCTTCCACCTGGTTCATGTAAAGCATATCATCGATTTTCGCTTCACCAGGTGTTGCATTTCCGTCAAGGCTTGCATTAAGGCTTGCACCGGAACCAACCTTTACCTTGGCATTATTAATCCATTCATACAACATCTGGCCATGCTCATTGAAGTAGTAATATTTACCATTTACTTTCTTCTTTTTAGCATCCTTGTAAAGCTTGCCATTGCTTCCGAAGTAGTACCAGCCTTCCTCGTCGCAGATGCCGCACTCATCATCACATCCTGTGATATCGTCATCATCATCCGGTTTTGCAAGCCATAACCACTGGCTCTGGGCTCTCCAGCCCTCATCCTCGCCATTCAGGTAATAGATATCACCGTCTTCTTCATACCAGCCATCCTGCATTTCACCATCTTCGTTGAAATAGTAGGTTTTGCCATTGATCTTTTTATCTTCGGTGGTCTTCTTACCCTTGCTGCCAAAATAGTACCAGTGCTCGCCGTCCTCATCCGGGTCGGATACATCCTCATCGGCAATTGTCTTAGCCCACTGATTCACCAGCATCGCGCCGTCAGCGCCAACATAATACTCGTCATCTACCCAGGCATCCGTCAGCATATCGCCGTCATCATCCAGATAGAACCACTTAGCGCCGTCTTTTCTCCACTCGCCGGTCACCATCTCATCATCTTTGTCATAATAGTGCCAAACCCCAGCGTCATCTTTCTCCCAACCAGCGGCGAAAGAAGTCATGGAAGCACCCATCGCGAGCAAAGCCGCCGCGGAAAGAACCGCAACTAATTTTGTCTGCTTTCTCATAATAATGCACTCTCCTTTTTTCCTTTTGAACTGCTCTTTTTTCCCGAAATTCCTTAACTTTTAACGGCCTTACCCTACTTCGGATATGGGGGAATAACATTACTTGATGACATATGCAGATTAAACCAAATATTCATACAGAAAGCGAAAAAACAGAAAGCAATAAACAGAAAAAAGAAAAAAGAAGAGGGCATAAGAATACAAACGGCCTCAATAACGCTCCTCCCCAAGCAATTAAGCGCAAAAGCACCCCCCAAATACCGCCCCCGCAAAATACCCAAATCCGTCCCGGCACAGCCCGTTGTGCTGTTCGCAGTTTCCCTTTCCCCCATATTTTCTTAGGAAGATCTTCATAAAAAATTAAAAGTTGGGAAGGCTTTTAAAGTGTATGGGAAGGTTGATTTAGCGACGGACTGATGGTATACTGTAGAAAGCTCTGAAATCAGGCTTTGACAAAGGAACGAGGAGATTGTATAGATGGCGAAGGCTGCGAAGATAAAGGACTCCGGGGAGCTGGCCAGGGTGGCCGGTAATATTTTTTCAGGTATCACAACAGTATTTACATTCATGATTCTTACGATATTTCCCCTGTACTATCAAAATTATTATTTTGATATATTGAAGGCAAAGTATAAATTTTACTGGGTTGCGGCTATTGCCATGCTGGCAGCCTGCGCGGCAGTGGCGCTGGTTTTTTGCTTTGTGGATGGGATGGAGTTCAGAGCGCAGAATATCCGGAGGTTTTTGGGAAATTTCCGGCGGGAAAATTTAAAAAAGCAGCCGTTTGTATATAAGGCATTGTTCGCGTTCTGGCTGTTTGCGGCGCTGTCCACTGTTTTATCGGATTACAGGTATGAGTCGTTCTGGGGAAATGAGGGGCGGTTCAGCGGCTTGTTTTTGATTACGCTGTATGTATTGAGCGTAGCGGTGATTGGAAAGCTGGGGCGGATTCAGAAGTGGCATCTGGACTTGTTTCTTGCGGCCGGGATGCTGGTATGCCTGTTCGGGCTTACGGATTATTTCCAGATGGATCTTCTGGGATGGAAGGTGAATGTGGATAAGGGGCAGGCGAATTCGTTTACCTCGACGCTGGGAAATATCAATACGTATACGGCGTTTGTCGCGCTTATGATGGGAACGGCCTGCAGCCTGTTTGCCACGGAGAAGAATGTACTGCGCATGCTCTGGTACTATGCGGCGGCGATAATGAGCTTTATAGCAATCATTACCGGGCAGAGCGACAATGCGTACCTTGCTTTAGGGGTATTGTTCGGCGGCCTTCCGTTTATTCTTTTTGCAGATGCGAGGTGGACGGCGCGCTACGGCGTGCTGGTTGCGTCGTTTCTGACGGTTATCAAGGTAATTGCGGATGTGAATGAGAAGATGGCGGGGAAGGTCATCGGGCTGAGCGGAATTTTCAGTTTTCTGGCAAAATATGAGCGTTTGGAAGTTATTGTTATTGCTTTTTGGGGAGTAGCTGCGGTATTATATATTGGCAGATGCATTTGGATTGCGAGTCGGGGAGACGCTCATATTGGGAAATGGCTGCGGCTTATGTGGCTTTTTCTGGTTGCCGTAGTTGCGGCTGTGCTCATTTACATCGTTTACGACGCGAATTTCGGCGATCAGCAGGAGAAATACCAGGCGCTTTCCCGCTATCTTATATTTAATGATAACTGGGGGACGAACAGGGGCTATTGCTGGCGGATTGGCTGGGAATCTTATAAAAAGCTGCCTCCGATTCACAAGCTGTTTGGCTTTGGGGCAGATACGTACGGGATTCTTACATGGGATTTCCGCCAGGAGGCGATTGGGTTGCACGGCGTGTTTTATGAGAGCGCGCATAATGAATATTTACAGTATCTGGTGACGATAGGGCCGTTTGCGCTGATTTTTTATGTGCTCTTTTTAGGCGGCGCCTGCTGGCGGATGCTTAAGGGGATGCGTGCAAAACCGTGGGTTCTGGGGCCATGTATGGCTGTGCTCTGCTATGGGGCGCAGGCGGCTGTAAACATTAACCTGCCGATTGCCACTCCGGTGATGTGGTGTCTGCTGGCTGTTGGGCTGAGCATGGAGAGGATGGCTGCGGCAGAGACAGCAGGCGCGGATCAGACAGGCGCTGAAGAGGGAGAGCGTGCAGAACAGGCTGGCTCTGCAAAGAAGCCAGAGCAGGGCGGTTTGGCTAAAAAGCGGCATATGGAGCAGAGCGCAAAGCAGGCTGATTCCACGGAGGCGGACAGCCAGGCTGAGAGCGCAAAGCAGGCTGACTCCACAGGGACGGACAGCCAGGCTGAGAGCGCAAAGCAGGCTGACTCCACAGGGACGGACAGCCAGGCTGAGAGCGCAAAGCAGGCT
>NZ_CALPCY010000095.1:0-8613 GCF_943193115.1 Otoolea muris | reverse complement strand
CTGAGCGCTATTTTGTGAGCTAAAGTATTGATTTTTCAAGGAGCAAATCCCATTTTTAATGTGGGAAGTTTGAGTTAATAATTGGTACATAGAATTAAGCAAATTGATTAAGAGTAATCTGACACGCATAGAAAGTAAAGAACAAAAAGAATATGTTAGCAAGTCACTGATTGACGTAGTTAAAAACGGATATAAACTATTAGGATAGACAAGGTCGGAGCTGGTATACCTGACTTAATGATAAGCCCATTCTTCACAATGTACTATAAAAATAAGAATGAAAGTAATTATACGTACAAGATTTCAGAAAGCACAATTTACCAGACAGAATTAAGTTCATATATAAAGCGGGCGATATTCCTTTAAGTATGTGTTTCAAAGGGAGCGGTATAATTAGATAAGACGGGTTTCGTCCAGGTATTTTTAAAACGGGAGTAATTAGAAGTGAATTTATCTAATAGCATTTTTGAAGAATTTTTTATGAATAAAATATCTGAAGAGGAATTAATAGATCAGTTAGAGGTCGGTTCCCCGCAATTTGAAAAAAAATTAAAAAAGGAAATGAAAAGTACAATATTTAAAAGAGATGGGAAGCGGTTGGCATATCTTATTTATACATTGTTTTTAACAGAGAATAGCATAGATATGAATGTATATCTTGACATATTGAATCAGCTAATAATATGTGACTGGCATAAAGAACATGAAAATATTGCAATGATTTTACAAAAAATACATTCGCCTTCCAGTGTTGCTTATTTGAAAAAGGCATTATATTTGAACCCGGAGTATTTAAATTGGGATGATAATTATGCATTTGAGGTAAAAATTATATGGGCATTAGGATATATAAAAAATTCAGAGTCAAAGAAGGTATTGGAATTGGTATCAAAAGAATCAAATGAGATTTTAGCCCGAAATGCCAGGCAGCAATTAAGTAATTGGTAGTTTCAAAAGTTTAGGTGCAGAATTTTTTGCGTCCTGGATAAAAAGTATAGGTCATAAGAAAAACTAATCAGATATAATTTCCGGCCGGTGGATACGGGGCCGGCGCCAGAGGGTGGCAGAGATGAAAGGGTTATATGAGCATGAGCTGATTATTCCGGATCAGGGATTTTTGTTTAAGGTTTTTCCGTTTGAGGGAAGGGACGGAAATTATGTCAGGGCAAAGCACTGGCACCGCTCTGTGGAGATTTTTGCCGTCTATGAGGGGGCGCTTACGCTCTTTCTGAACGACGCGCCGCACTTTCTGGGGGCGGGACAGATGATGCTGGTCAATTCCAATGAGATCCATTCGGTTTCGGCCCCTGAGCCGAACCGGACGCTGGTTTTGCAGATTCCGCTTTCGGTGTTTGAGGGGTATTATACCGAGGGGCAGTTTATTGATTTTGTACATTCCCTTGGGGATGACGGCGAGGTGATGCGGCTTTTGGAGGAGATCGCCTGCTTTGCCAGGAGCCGGGAGGCGGGATATGACTGGAAAGCGAGGAGCGCTTTTGCGGAGCTGGTGTTTTGCCTGATTACCAGGTACAGGAGCATGGCGTCAGATGCAGAGCGCCTGAAAAGATGCCGGCGTATGGACCGGCTTTCTAAAATTACGGATTTTATGCGCGAGCAGTATGCGCAGGAGCTGACGCTTGAACGGGTGGCGGATGAATTCGGGTATTCTCCAACATATCTTTCCCGCATGTTCCGCAAATATGCGGGGATCAATTTTAAAGCGTATCTGCAGGAAATCCGGCTGGAGCTGGCGTTTCGGGAATATGCCGGCAGCGGCAGGAAGGCGTCGGATATCGCCATGGATTATGGGTTTGCCAGCAGCCGGGCGTTTGCCAGGGAATTTAAGCGCAAGTATGGGATGACGCCGAGTGAATTTAGAAGAAGGCAAGAAACAGCAGTTAAATAGCCATATTTTGAGACGAAAAGATAAAATATAGCATGTATAATCGAACTACAAAGAGTACGCAGAGAGTGCGGGGCGGGCTCCGGAGCTTTTTTAACATGCTCCGGTATGGATGCGGCCCCGGCGGAGGGAGCGCGTGACAGTTCGGAGGTTATCCGGACCGTTACGGGAATGTTAAAAAGGAGGAGAAGAATATGACGAATATGCCGGATGTGAAGCTGGGGATTGTAGCGGTGAGCCGCGACTGTTTTCCAAAGAGCCTGTCGGAAAACAGGAGAAAGGCTGTGGCTGCGGCCTGTAAGCTGGAGCTGTTTGAGGCCCCCACGGTGGTGGAGAATGAAAGGGATATGGAAAAGGCCCTGGAGGAGGTAAGGGCGGCTGGCTGTAATGCGCTGGTCGTGTACCTGGGGAACTTCGGGCCGGAGACAGAGGAGACGCTTTTGGTCAAATATTTTGACGGTCCGGCGATGGTTGTGGCCGCGGCGGAGGAGTCGGGCGACAATCTGATCCAGGGGCGCGGCGACGCGTACTGCGGGATGCTCAACGCCAGCTATAACTTAAAGCTGCGGAACTTAAAGGCGTATATCCCGGAGTATCCGGTGGGGACAGCAGAGGAGACGGCGGCGATGATCGAGGAATTCGCCCCGGTTGCCAGGGCGGTGATTGGCTTAAAGAGCTTAAAGATCATCAGCTTCGGCCCGCGCCCGCAGAATTTCCTGGCCTGCAATGCGCCGATTAAGCAGCTTTACAATCTGGGCGTGGAGATCGAGGAGAATTCGGAGCTGGATCTGTTTGAGGCATTTAACCGCCATACAGGCGATCCGAGGATTGAGGGCGTGGTTCAGGATATGGCCCGCGAGCTCGGGGAGGGGAACGGGAAGCCGGAGATTCTGCCTAAGCTCGCGCAGTATGAGCTCACGCTTCTGGACTGGGTTGAGGAACATAAGGGCTCGCGCTCCTGTGTGGCAATTGCCGGAAAGTGCTGGCCTGCGTTCCAGACGCAGTTTGGCTTTGTGCCCTGCTATGTCAACAGCCGCCTGACCGGGCGGGGGATTCCGGTTTCCTGCGAGGTGGATATCTACGGGGCGCTGAGTGAATTTATCGGGACTGCCGTGAGCCTTGACGCGGTGACGCTTCTGGATATCAATAATACGGTTCCGGACGATATCTTTAGGGCAGATATTGAAGGGACGTTTAACTACGGCCGCCGCGATGTGTTTATGGGCTTCCACTGCGGAAATACATGCTCCCGGAAGCTGGCGTTCTGTTCCATGAAGAATCAGCTCATCATGGCAAGGACGCTGCCCGAGGAGGTGACGAACGGGACGCTGGAGGGCGATATCGCGCCGGGCGAGATCACATTTTTCCGTCTCCAGAGCACCGCGGACGCCAAACTCCGCGCCTATGTGGCCCAGGGCGAGGTCCTTCCTGTGGCGACGCGCTCCTTTGGAAGCATCGGCGTATTTGCGATTCCGGAAATGGGACGGTTTTACCGCCATGTGCTGATTGAGAAGAATTATCCGCACCACGGCGCGGTAGCCTTCGGCCATTTCGGGAAGGCGCTCTATGAAGTCTTTAAGTATGTGGGAGTCCCGGTGGAGGAGATTGAGTATAATCATCCGAAGCATGAGAGATACGGCACAGAAAATCCGTTTGCGATCGGGTAGGGAAAATCCGGAAAGGAAAGAAATGTATTATATAGGAATCGATCTGGGGACGTCGGCTGTGAAGCTTCTTCTGATGGACAAGGAGGGCGCGGTTCAAAAGATTGTCTCCAGGGAATATCCGGTGGAATATCCGGCTCCGGGCTGGTCGCAGCAGAACCCGGAGGACTGGAGGCGGGAGAGCTTTGCCGGGATCCGCGAACTGACGGACGGACTTTCCCCGGAAGATGTGCGCGGGATCAGCTTCGGCGGCCAGATGCACGGCCTGGTCGCGCTGGACGAAGCGGACAGAGTCATCCGCCCGGCGATTTTGTGGAACGACGGCCGCTGTAAGGAGGAGACGGACTATCTAAATGAAACGATTGGCAGGGAGCGCCTGTTTTCCCTGACCGGGAATATCGCGTTCGCGGGCTTTACCGCGCCCAAGCTTTTGTGGATGAAAAAGCATGAGCCGGAGCTTTTCAGCCGGATCCGGAAAATTATGCTGCCAAAGGATTACCTGGCCTGGTGTCTGACCGGCGTCCACAGCACGGATTACTCCGATGCCTCGGGGACGCTTCTCTTAGACGTAAAGCGCCGCGTATGGTCTGAGGAAATGCTGGATATCTGCGGCCTTTCCATGGAACAGATGCCGCGGCTTTTTGAGAGCTTTGAGCCTGTCGGGCGCATAAAGCCGGAGCTTGCGGCCAGGCTTGGGGTGGCAGCAGACTGCGTGGTCGCGGCCGGGGCGGGCGACAACGCGGCGGCGGCTGTCGGCACGGGAACCGTGGGGGAAGGCGGCTGCAATATCTCGGTCGGCACGAGCGGGACGGTATTTATATCCGGCAGGGACTTCCGGGCAGATAACAATTACGCGCTGCACGCATTCGCCCACGCGGACGGCTGCTATCACCTGATGGGCTGTATGCTGAGCGCCGCATCCTGCAATAAGTGGTGGATGGACGGGATCCTTGAAACCGGGGATTATCAGAGGGAGCAGGATGCCGTCGGCGCTTTGGGTGAGAATCCTGTCTTTTTCCTGCCCTATCTGATGGGCGAACGATCGCCGCACAATAATCCGGATGCCCGCGGCGTGTTTATCGGGCTCTCCATGGATACGGATCGGGCGAGAATGACGCAGGCTGTCTTAGAGGGCGTGGCCTTTGCCATCCGCGATTCCTTTGAGGTGGCAAAAAGCCTTGGGCTCTGCCCGGAGCAGGCCAGCATATGCGGGGGCGGCGCGAGGAGCGCGCTGTGGAAGCGGATCTTTGCCAATGTCCTGAATAAGCGGATCGTGGAGCTTGAGACAGAAGAGGGCCCGTCCCTGGGCGCGGCCATGCTGGCGGCTGTGGCGGACAGCGCGTTTCCTTCCGTGGAGGCGGCCGCGGGGCGCATCGTGAAAGCGGTACGGACCATTGAACCAGAGCCGGAGCTGGCGGCGAAATATGAGGCGCAGTATCAGAAATTCCGGAAGCTGTACCCGGCGCTGGAGAAGGTGTTTGGGGAGATCGTATAGTTAAAATGAACGGGGCTGCCGGGAAAGGACAGCCCCATTATTCGTATATACTTCTCATATCACATTCTTGTATCATATCACGTCAAATCAATCAGTAGCAATTTGGCCATGTTTGTGCTATGCTTATAAGACATTCAGGAAACGCAAAGGGGACATATTATGAGTGATTTAGCATATGCTGATTCTATGATAGACAAGATTAGAGAATTGTTATTAAACGCCAGGCAAAAGGTCGCTGCACACATCAATACAGAACTTCTGTCCACCTACTGGAATGTAGGACGTATCATTGTTGAGCATGAGCAGAACAGTAACGAGCGCGCCGCTTATGGCAAACAACAGCTTCGTCAGATTTCCAAAGAACTTACAAAAGAATTTGGCAGAGGTTTTTCGGTTTCCAATATCCAGTTTATGCGCCGGTTTTATCAATCTTATCAAATTCAACAGACAGTGTCTGCTAAATTGAGCTGGTCACATTATTGCGAATTGTTGTCTATTTCTGACCTCGATAAACGCAGCTTTTATGAGAAAGAAGCTGTTAATTCCGGTTGGTCTATCCGGGAATTGAAACGGCAGATTTCAACTTCCCTTTACGAAAGGCTGCTGCTGACAGAGGGAAGAACAAATCAGGAAACCGTCCTTTCTCTTGCCCAAAAAGGAATTGAAATGGCACAGCCTGTTGACATGATTAAAGATCCTTATGTCTTTGAGTTCTTAGGGGCGCCGGAAAATAAACCGTTGCTGGAAAGTGATTTGGAAAAAGCGCTGGTGGCGCAAATAGAAAAATTTCTGTTAGAGCTGGGGCGTGGTTTTATGTTTGTAGGCACGCAGCAGCGTATTACCCTGAATAATATCCACTACTATGTCGATATGGTATTTTACAATAAGATTTTACGCGCTTATGTCCTGATTGAATTAAAGACAACAAAACTGATGGCCGAAGCAGTCGGACAGCTCAATATGTATCTGAACTATTACGCCGCAGAAGTAAATGATGAATATGATAATGCCCCCATTGGTATCATTCTCTGCACAGATAAAGACAGCGTATCCGCAGAATACGCTTTAGGCGGTATGGCTAACAATATTTTTGCCTCCCGTTATGTATCATATATTCCCCAAAAAGAACAGTTGATTGCACAGGTGGAAGCTGTTTTAAAAGATTGGCATGAAAAGGAAAATAAATAGGATAGCAGGCCGGAAATCATTATGGCATAGTCTTCCTTGCATGAAAAATGCTCTAAATGTGCCCTTCACTAATCATGAGAAAATTTTGTGATTAAGAAGTACCTGGGGTTTCATGATGTGAGGGGGACGTATCTCATTAACCTTGACGCTGAGGAAGAAGGGGTATTTATCACAAGCTGCGCGGGCGGCGTGCGCACGGATCTGTCGCTTCCCCTGGCATATGAGACAAAGGCATATGAGGCAGAGGTTCTTCTGACATTAGAGGGGCTGCGGGGCGGCCATTCCGGTCTGGACATCGGTTTCGGGAGGGCGAATGCGATTGCCTCTCAGGGAAGCATACGCCTGCATACGTCGCGGGAGAGGAGAGCGGCGCTTTTGGAGAAGCTGTGTTTCCTGGAACGGGATGTGAGGCAGGGGTTTGCCGGGACAGAGGAGATACGTTTCCGGATAGAGGAAAGGGAGCGGCAGCAGGAGGCGCGGGTATTGACGCGGGGATCCGTGGAGAAAATGATTCAGGCCATCACCCTTCTGCCCTGCGGCGTGCTCACATGGGATCGGGGAAACAGGGAGCTGGCGCAGACATCGTCCAATGCAGGGAGTATGACGATCGCAGAGGACAGGGTGACTTTCCTGTGCTCGGGCAGGAGTTCCGTAAGAAGGGAAAAGGAGCGCTTAAAGGAGTATATGCAGGTATTGGCGCAGGCCCTTGGAATGCAGTGCCGGTTTCACGGCGATTATCCTCAGTGGGAGTACAGAAGCCAGTCCAGGCTGAGAAAGATATGCGGGGAGGTTTATGCCGCATATGCCGGAAAGGATGCTGTTTTTACGGGCATCCATGCCGGGATTGAATGCGGCTATCTCGCAAAAAAGCTGGGCAGCCATATTGATATGATTTCCTGCGGGGCGAATCTGTACGATGTCCATACGCCGGCAGAACGGGCGGATGTGGAGTCGTTTTACCGAATGGAGGAGATTTTGATTGCGGTTTTGGAGGGGATTGTAAAGGACGGGCGGGATATTACATGCGGATTGCAGCCATTCCTGTAAGCGTTTAGGGGCAGAATGGACGGGTGTTGGTTAAAAGAAGTGAACTGTTACACCTTGTCAGCCGGAGGGCTGCCACCCTGTCATGGGTACTCTTCCATATGCTGTTATGCTTGAATATCGCCCTCAGTATCCTCAATTAGTTCATCAACCAAGGTTGAAACTAGTACACCGTTTTTTAATTCCTCATATACTAAGCACTCGCTATTTGCATCATTGCCGCGTTGTCGTCAGTCAACGATGCCACCGCATCGCCTCCTTCCTCCGCCTTGCACTGATACATATAAAGCGCTTAGTATATAAAGATTAAGAAAACGGTGTACTAGTGGGTGCTTTGCCACTATAAAAAGAAAAGAAGAATCCCTCGACTGTACGCCATTACAGTCGGGGGATTCGTTCTTTGCCTGCATGGATTTCTCCACATTTCTTTGCCTAACGGCATTATAGCATATGCAGATTTTAAATGCAAGATACATTTCTTTTTCACAAAATAAGGTTATCACAAATAAATGCAAGCACTTTTTGTGGTAATTGACGAACTATTACAAATAGGCGATGTACATAACTGACTGTAACCGTTCAGGCAGCCTCTGAACGGTTACAACTGACTGCTGCCCGCACGATAAAAAAGCCGTGCAAAATTGACATTTTTCCCATTTTATGAGATGATAAAAACGCCGATTTCCGCGGCAATATGAGAAGAGATTTATGGTAATGGAAAATGGAGGTAAATTTGTATGGCTGAAAAACGATGGAGGGATCCGCTGGTTTTTGCGGGAAAACGTCCGTGGCTGTTATTTTATACGCTTATAACGGCGCTGGTATCCTATGCGGCCCTGCTGATTCATTCAGGCGATGTCCTTACGGATATGGAGACGTATATTACGCATACGGAGCATTTTTTTAATGATTTCCGGCTGAAAGGCCGTTTTGGTCTTTCCTTGACGAAAAAGCTGTTTTCAACAGATGTTTATATCCCCGCGGCCAGTATCTGGTTTACTTGCGCGGCGATGGCGGCGGCCTGTCTTTTTATTGATTTTGCTGTGGCAGAGACGGCCCGGCCGGAAAAGAGAGGGAAGCTGGAACCGTTTTATTATATATTTAACGGGCTGTTTATCAGTTGTCCGATTCTGATACACCAGTTTTACTTTTCCTATCAGGCGTTTGAGGTTGCGTTTGCGTTCCTGCTGGGAGGCATGTCTGCGTTTTTTACGCTTCAGTGGGCGCGCGGCCCGAAAAAGCAGGGGGAGACTGTCCGAAAACTCGGACAGTTATAGAATGAAAAAAGGGTAGATACATCCGGACAAAAACGGATGATT
>NZ_CALPCY010000094.1:0-9565 GCF_943193115.1 Otoolea muris | reverse complement strand
GTTTGTGCCTTTTTTATGGACTAAAGTATTGATTTTTCAAGGTTCAGCACACCAATCGGTGTGGGAAGTTTGAGTTACTATAATAAAAGGAACGCTGTAATTCCTTATTTTTAAAGGAATTACAGCGTTCTTTCTAAAATGTATGATCTACTATAGTAATTTATTCTATCCTGCAAATTAAGAATATGTCTGGTTAAGTTGCCCTGTCAGCAGTCTTGATTATTGGCAGGGCAACTTTTTTATGAGTAAATGAAACTGAACTGTAAAATTCAGCAAGGAGTTAATTCTGAGCATTAAAAACTATGTGTCTGTTGGAAATCATGCTCCTCTAATAAAAATTTGTCACGTAAAGTGTTGTTATTGATTTTCGCTTTATATTATCAATTTTCTGGTTAAAAGGTGTGTAAAATAATCTGTGTAAATCATCACAGATTATTCGACACATCCATTTTTATATAATGCATAATAGATTCGATAATACTGTGATTTGTCTACCAGGGACATTATTTAAGAAATGATCCATGTCATATCGTAACTGGGGCGAGGGGCAGTTTGTGATTGAATTTGGCGACAGGGACAGGATTGCCTGACGCGCAGAAACGTATCCGGCTGTAAATTACAGCAGCAGCGCCCTTTATCCCTTGACTGCCACAATGCCGTCTGTATGGTTCTTATGCATAGGTATTTGGTGCATAACAACCATACAGATGGCAATAACTAAAGCGGGGGATAAAGCAATCAGAAAGGTGACAGAATTCAGGGCAGTAAGGAGCGAAAACGGTTTCTGAAGCGGGAATTAAAGGAATATGAAAAAATAACATCTATAACCGGAGAAGAGCGTAGGGAGCTCCATGCATGGGCAGAAGTATGATATAGTGTACATGAGAATACACGTTGTGCTGTTGGAGACGGGAACAGGCCGATTGATTTTCCTAACATCTACAGAGAGGAAGAAGCATTGCGTAAAGCGACAGCCGGCATGGGGAGTGAAGAAGCAAGAAAATACGTATTGGATTACTATGGATGGACGGAGGAAGACAACGAGAAAGAAGAATACACGGCTGAAATATTAAAAGATCGGGTGCGAGAACTGGAAAGAAAACTATTTTACCTGGAGGAATTCATAGGACAGAAAGGCTTTTGGAGAGAATCGCAGAAATATATTGACCAATATGGTGGCGAACCTATTCCCTTTGAAACCGAATGACGGTAAAAGAAGGGAAGCCAATAAAGAAAGCCGCTTTACCGGCGGCTAACCGTTTATGGGCAGAATAGAAAATGAACACGAAAACCAGCATCAAAGGAAACAATGCTATGACATATCAATCATCCAGAGCGTATGCCTGTGCGGCCTATCGGATCATGGAATACGAAGGACAGGAAATGTCTGAAGAATATTTTAGTATACTGATGGAGATGCTCTATAAATTATATACAGAAAGTGAGATCAAAAAAATCCACCTGGATAACGTCCGGCTGGACTCCTATGAAACCATGCTAATGAAGGAAAAATAAAATGAATAGTATCACCAGGAAATGGCAATACTATTCTATAGAAAGAAATAGAAAATAGCGTCGAAAAATAACGGTAAATGTAAAAAAATGGCACTGGAAATTGATTTAGATAATGTCAGAAAAACATGATTTTACATACCAATTTACGACAATACACAGTTTATTGTCTGTATACTGGGGGTAAAACCCTCGCCTTCCATGCGAAACCTTTAGGTCAACCCCACATCTCAAGGTTTAGAAAAAAGAAATGTAGAGATACTAAACTTGAGGTGAGAAAATGGAAAACTATAGAAAATCAGCCCATTGCACGTATGATATCAAATACCATATCGTATGGATAACAAAATACCGAAAACCGGTGCTGATGGGAAAGATTGCGATAAGGACAAGAGAATTGATACGCAAGATATGCCAGACAAATGATGTGGAGATCCTGGCGGGGCATGTAGGGAAAGACTATATACCATCTGCTGGTGTCCGTGCCGCCCCATCTATCAGCCAGCAGACTGGCACAATATATGAAGGGGAATACATCCCAAAAACTACAGATGGAATATAAAGAATTGAATAAGGAATTTTGTGGGCGTCATCTATGGGCAAGGGGGATACTTTGTAGCCAGTAGTGGAAACGTAACAGATGAGATTATACAAGAATATATCAAAAATCAAGATATAGAAGAACGAAAGAAGAGCGATAACTTCGAGGTCGGACAACTTTGGGCTGCTTCAGCAGCCAGCCCAAACCCACCGGCTTTAGCCGGTGGTGGTTTAGTTTACAGTCTCATTTAGCCGCTTCCGAAGCACTTACCGCTTTATCGCTTTCAGCATATACACCATCGTTTGCATTTACTTTATCGCCATCAACATCTTCACTCTTGGTATTGATCCACTCATAGAGCATCTTGCCATGATTATTGAAGTTTAAAAGTTTTATTATGCCTTGGAGGTGCAGGGCACAGTATTTTTATGCAGGAAAACAGGCCGGAAACAGAGGTTTTTTTTGTGAAAACTCTGTTTTGGGTCTGCTATTCCCAACAGGAAATTGTGCTTTTTTAGTGGCCGCTCTGTTTGCCCGAAAATGAATACTCCTCAATTTTACACTGGTGGTGCTTTTCCTCATCATAGCTGATTCCCACAAGGATAGCCTTTCCATAAGGTTCCGCACGCTGCGGGTAATTTTTTGCCTTTATCTGTCCTATCGCTTCTTCCGGCGATTTCCCCACCTTGAGTTCCAGTATAATTGGCCGGTAACCTGATTCTTTGGGGAGAAACAGATAATCGCAGTAGCCTTTTCCGCTTTTTTCCTCGCGCAGTATGTTATAGAACCTTCTGGCATATAAATAGCACAGGGTAACCACACATGACAAGGAATTTTCATCGTTGTACTTCAGAAATGGGATTTCTGTGTCGTGCACCTGTTCCAGGAGCTGTGCAACACGTTCCCCGTTGCACTGAAGGGTGGCCTCCAGCATATCCCTGGAGCGGTCAACAATTTCTTTCACCTCCCCCATACTGTCGCGTGACAGAACGTGCTGGTATTTTTCCATCAGCTCATGGTTCGGGATCGAAAGTTTGCCCTTATAATATGAGAGGAACCCGTAAACCACCATCGCGGAAAGGATTTCATCGCGGGTATCTAACTGTAATTCCGCAGCACTGTAGCCCTGCAGGTCAACCTCCACAGGGATTCCGGCTACCATCTTTACAATATCTTCCCGCACTTCACCCACATTATGCTCAATACAGTCCGCGATTTCATTCATTGGGCCTGTTTCTGTCCAATAATTTAAGCAGACGCTGCGCTCCAATGCCTTGCTGACAGAGCGCGGGTTGAACAGGCTTTCCCCATCGCTTTTATGATATCCGTCATACCAATTCTTTATTTCCGAAAATGGGATTCCGGGATGTCGTCTACACAGCTCTTTTACTTCTGCTTCACTAAAACCAAAATACTGGTCGAATATATTGTCGTTCATAAAATTAAATTCATCAAACATATTTAATTCGGAGCCGCTGGAATATTTAGCAACGGGAAGAACTCCTGTCATATAAGCCAGTTCCACATATGGCTGATTTTTTAACAGGTTTTTTAAAAACCTCAGATAGTCATCCCGCTCCTTTCTTCCCATAAAATCCTGATAAAATATGGAATCCCATTCGTCCAAAATAAATATGAAGGATTCCCCGGAATCAGATAACAGCCTGCTGAGGCTTTTGTGCTCTTTCTCTGTCAGTGACGGGCAGAGTATAAATATATCATGATACAGGTTTTCCCTGATATAGCCGATGTAGTCTTTATAATTCTCGCAGGTGTCAGGCATTTCACTGAAATCAATATGGATCACATTATGCCGGTTCATATGCTTTTTACAGGAACTACACTGCGCAACCAGGAGTTTATCAAACAACGGCCGGCTGTCAAATCCCTTTGTATAGTAAGCAGCCAGCATGTTCGCATTGACTGTTTTTCCAAAACGCCTTGGGCGCGTGATACAGATATATTTGTCACCGGTTTTAATATAGCCTGACACTTTATCAATCAACAGGCTCTTATCTACATAGATTTTACTGTTCAGGGCTTCCTCAAATAAAATTTGAGGACGGTTTGTATTCAGATAATTCACGGTATACCTCCCCTATGAAACTGAGTCTCCAACGCATCTTTATACTAAAAGTATAGCCGATCTCACGCCAATGTACAATATTTTCCCAAATAAAATGCGCAAATCCGGATCCCCCATATCCGAAGTAGGGTAAGGCCGTTAAAAGTTAAGGAATTTCGGGAAAAAAGAGCAGTTCAAAAGGAAAAAAGGAGAGTGCATTATTATGAGAAAGCAGACAAAATTAGTTGCGGTTCTTTCCGCGGCGGCTTTGCTCGCGATGGGTGCTTCCATGACTTCTTTCGCCGCTGGTTGGGAGAAAGATGACGCTGGGGTTTGGCACTATTATGACCGCGATGACGATATGGTAACCGATGAGTGGAGAAAGGATGGCGGCAAGTGGTTCTATCTCGATGACGATGGCGACATGCTGTATGACTCCTGGGTGGATGATGAGTATTATGTAGGCGATGACGGCGCTATGCTGATCAACCAGTGGAAGAAGACCCTGGCTGATGAGGACGTCAATGATCCGGACGAAGAAGGCGAGCATTGGTATTATTTTGGAAGTAAAGGTAAGAAGACTGTCGATACCTTAAAAAAGATTAATGGTAAAACCTACTACTTTGATGAAGACGGAGAAATGGAATACGGCTGGTATACCAAAAACAATGATGTCTTCTATCTTGGCGATGAGGATGACGGCGCAAGGGTTGAAAATGCCTGGCGCTGGCTGACAAATCCCAGCCAGGAGGATGAGGATCATGATGCGGCCGCAGCGTTCCTTGGCTGTACAGATTCCAGCAGTGACGGCTGTGATGAAGAAGGATGGTACTGGTTCGGCACAGGCGGAAAGATGGCAAAAGACGCCGATAAGAAGAAAGTTAATGGAAAATATTATTATTTCAATAAGCATGGCCAGATGCTGTATGAGTGGATTAATGACCAGAAAGTCAGCGGCGTAGCCCCGGCAACCCCGACCAATGCAAAGCTTGATGGCAGTATCCCCGCAGCGAGCGCCGGTTCCGCATACATTGACAGCATGATTTATACAAACGAAGTAGAGGACGGCTCCAGGGTAGACGGCTGGTATCAGATTGACGGTTCCAAAGATACAGGTAAGGATACCGATACAGACTGGTATTTCTTTAAAGACGGAAGGGCAAAGAAAGCATCAAGGACTGCCACGGATTACAGGGTAAATAATGACGACGGCCCGGTATATGTAGCACGCATCAAAGTAACCAGCCCGAAGGGCGGCAAAGAATATTTTGCATTTAACGAATATGGCCAGATGCAGACCGGATTACAGTATGTTCCGGCTGAAAGAGGATTCTATTACTTTGACAGCAACGGATACCCGGTAACCGGAAAGGTAACCAATGTAGAGTGTGACGACGATACCTATGAGTTCTATTTTAATAAGAACAATGGTGCAAATGCCAAAGGCCTTAACGGCGAAAAGAGCGGTTACCTTTACTTCAATGGTAAGAAATTAGTAGCCGATGATGATTACAGACTCTATTACTACAATGGGGATGTATATCTTGTAAATACGAAGGGCAAAATCCAGAAGACCAACAGGAAATATGATATTGAGAATTCCGGTATTGAGCATGATAAGGTTGATGTGACCTTCAGAAACAATGGTACTGTAAAAGACATTTCCTATGAGAACGGAAGCGGTACCATAACATTGAATGATGCAGATTTAATCTATAACACGTTATTGGAAACAAGCAATGGATCTTCATTTAACTGTGATGCGGAAGGCAAGTATTCCGAGAAATATGTAAATATTCCGTACATCCAGCTTTATGACGATGATGTCTATACTTATGATTTCAGGAATGTAACAGTTAGTAACAACACGCTCAATCTGAACGGTGTATCTGAAAAGTGGTTTGATGTAAATGTTTCTAATACAGGAACATGGAGATAACTGAATTAAATTCAATGTTATAATTGAATAAATAGAGAGTAAGTGAGGATATTTCTGCCTGATTTCGGAAATATCCTCATTTTTATAGTGTATAATATTTATAAACTATTATATACTTATCTTGATGTGGAAAGCAATGGACTTACAGATGCGAAAGGTACCAACGATAAAAACCGAATAGATATTAATCAGGTTCTTCAGGGTAGTGTAAAATAATTTGTGTCTTTGGAAAAAATACCTCTTTTTTGATAAGAATCAAGATATGGCAATTCTGATCAAAAAGGAGGATTTTTATGTCAGCAACAAAACAACAAATACGACAGATTATTGCAGATAACAACCTTAACAGCGTGGCTGATGTTTACAGCCTGCTAAAGGACAGCTTTAATGATATCCTTCAGGAGCTTATGGAGGCGGAGCTGGATGCATCCTTTGGCTACGAAAAAATCAGAAAATGGTGTTCTCACATCCAACAAACGCAACGGATATTTTTCCAAAACATTGAAGAGCCAGTATGGCGAATTCCAGATCAATGTCCCAAGAGACCGTGAAGGAGAATTCGAGCCAAAGCTTATTCCCAAATACCAGAGGGACATCTCCGGCATTGAAGAAAAAGTGATTTCCCTTTATGCAAGAGGTATGAGCACAAGGGATATCCATGACCAGATACAGGAGCTTTACGGGATGGAACTGTCCGCTGAAATGGTCAGTAAGATAACAGACAGAATCCTGCCGGAAATCAAAGAATGGCAGTCACACTCATTAAATGCGGTCTATCCGTTTGTATTCATGGACCGTATCCATTACAAGGTCAGGGAAGACGGACGCATCCTCAGTCGTGCCGCTTACATGGTTCTTGGAATCATAGCAGACGGCTGCAAAGATATCTGGAGTATCACAGTGGGCGCCAACGAGACCGGTAAATTCTGGCTTGGGTTGTTAAATGACCTGAAAAACCGCGGTGTGGAGGATGTGCTGTTCTTCTGCGTGGACGGGCTTGCGGGATTTAAGGAAGCTATAGGGGCAGTATATCCTCAGGCCCAGATACAGCGGTGTGTTATCCATATGCTGCGCAATTCTTTCAAATATGTCAATTACAGTGATTCGGAAGAAGTTTTCTTCTGACTTTAAAGCCGTGTATCATTCTTCAAATGAGTCATCTGCACTGTCTGAACTGGAAAAGATCAAGGAGAACTGGGGAAAGAAATACCCCTATGCGGTCAGTAACTGGGAAAAAAACTGGGAGGATGTCCGTTCCTTCTTCCAGTTTTCCGATGATATCCGGCGCATCATATATACTACAAACATCATAGAAGGACTTAACTGCCAGTACCGGAAAGTAATCAAGACAAAAAGCGTATTCCCAAGCGACAGCTCTTTGGAATAAATGCTGTATCCTGCCAGCGGAAACATAATCAGGAAGTGGACACAGCGTTACCGGAACTGGGATCAGGTGCTTAACCAGATTATTGTTCTTTATAGAGACAGGATCGCCGGTAGCTATAAAAAAGCTGGAACAGCATATCATATCAAGAATGTCCCGGCCTTATTCCATCGGCATTAGCAGTATTGCCAGGAATATCCAGCCTTATTTCGGAGGCCGGGTGGCAGCGCCCACAAAATATTTCCCTTCTGCTGATGCCTGATTGGTTTGCAAAAAATCTGATATATGTGTATAGAAACAGATAAACGGGCAATACTATTATCAGAAAAGAAATCCACTTTGTTCGACAACAAATTTTTACATATCTGATTCCTACCAACAAAGATTTTTCACCTGTAGACACAAGATTTTTTACAGTCTGAAAATTAAATTTATAAAAATACTTGTATAACGACAACCGGGCTAATAGCATACAACAAAATATTGTGAAATAATAATACCGTCCAACAATCTTAATTTGATTATTGGACGGCATTACTATTTGTATTAACGATGTCTCATTTAGTATATGGAAAATACAATATATCAAAAATCCTTATACTGTATCAACCAATATTCTGCTTGGGAAGTTAATAAACTATTCCCCAAATTAATGTTTCACTTATTATTGTGTACTACTACTGGTACAAGATTCTCATCATAAATTAAAATATGCGGTACCCAGATTACCTCTTCTTTTGCCAATTCCATAACAGTCGCCGGAACTGTTAAATCAATGCTGGCTCCGTTCTTTTCTTCAGAAAGACTCTTTACCTTATTGTTTTTGATGTCAACATAAATGTCATCACCAGACACACTGTCTAATGCATACTTCTTTGGAGTTTTCTGGACTTTGCCCTTGCTGTTTACAAGGTAAATCTGATCTCCGCCTAACCAATACAACGCGTAATCGTCATCAGCTTCTACTCTCTTACCGTTCCAGTAAAGGTAACCGTCCTTAATTGCGCTTATACCTCTTCCGTTTCCATTGTTTTTGGTTTCAAAGTAATAAGTATAAGCGTCATCATCTGCTTCTTCAACGTCAGCAACCTTTCCGGTCTTCATATAACCATTATCGTCAAAGTAATAGAAATAGCCGTTGATCAACTGCAAGCCTGTCTGCATCTGTCCTAATTCATTGAAGCAGAAATATTTGCCATCACATTTAATTCTTGCCCTGTATACAAGAGCGCCATCATCTGTAACAACGGCACCATCTACTTTAACCAAATCATTAGAATCAGCCTTTTTAGCTTTACCATCCTTGAAGAAATACCATTCGGTGTCTTCATCAGCTCCTGCATCTTCCGAGCCTGCAATCTCATACCAGCCATCAGTTCTGGAACCATCCTCAACCTGATTTGCATACCGCATATCTTCTACGGTATTGCTGTCAAATTCCTGCAGTGCGTCTGAACCGGATGCCTTTTCTACTTCGCTGCGGCTGGCTGCTATATTTTCACTTCCATCGCTTGTATTGCCATCCTTTGTGTTGATCCACTCATACAACATCTGGCCGTGTGCGTTAAAGAAATAGTGTTTTCCATTAATAGTTTTCTTCTTTTTATTATCACTATATCTTTTTCCGTCAGAGCCAAACCAGTACCAGCCTTCATCATCGCAGCCAATCGTACAGTCATCATCAGACCATTCGTCGTCTTCCGCATCTTCGTCTGTCGGGCGCTCTAACCATAACCACTGGTTCTCAGCTCTCCAGCCTTCGTCCTCTTCACCTAAATAGTAAACATCACCGCTTTCGGTTTCATACCAGCCGTCTCTCATCTCTCCGTCTTCATTGAAGAAATAAGTTTTACCGCCGATCTTCTTCTTATCATTGCTGATTTTCTTACCCTTGCTTCCAAAATAGAACCAATGATCGCCATCCTCGTCCGGATCGTCCACTGCATCTTCAGAAGCGGTCTTCGCCCACTGGTTTACCAGCATCGCGCCGTCAGCGCCGACATAATACTCGTCATCCACCCAGGAATCCGTCAGCATGTCGCCGTCCTCATCCAGATAGAACCACTTAGCGCCGTCTTTCCTCCACTCGCCGGTCACCATCTCATCATCTTTGTCATAATAGTG
>NZ_CALPCY010000093.1:0-9811 GCF_943193115.1 Otoolea muris | reverse complement strand
AATTTGTAACTGTATTAGCAATATTAACGTCTTTTTTGTCTGGAAACTTCTTAAATATTATTGGGAACTCGCCATTTAACCGAGTAATCTCATCCATCAGAGTTTTGCCGTACGCCGCATCCAGGAAAAATTTCCCCGGCTCCGTACACAGCCCGTTATTGACCAGATACTTCCGCATCTCCCCCAATGTAACCAGCCCCATCAGCGCAGCTTTTATATTGCTCAGGATGTTACCTGTTTTCCCTTTGCTCCGGATACCAGCCAGCGCAGTCTCCACCGACGGCGCAGGGTTAGCGCCTGTGTAATCCTCAAACGTGGCTGTCGTTTCCCCTGCTTCGCCCCCGTCTGCTGTCACCTTTTCTTTTTTAAGCGTCTCCAGCCAGCGCCTGATCCCGCCCAGTATCCCTTTTACGGATCCCCCGGGCTCCAGTTCCGGGTATTTTATTTCCGCTCCCGGCGTTTCAAATCCGGCCACTGCATCCGATATGTCTCCTCCCTCAGAGTCGGTCTTTTTCCCCAGCTCCCGCTGGAAAGCTTCCATGGTAACCTGGCTTAAAGGGTTGATGGTTGCTGTGATGTTCGCAGCCTCCCCGACAACGACGTGCATTTTAATCTGTACGGTCTTTGCGCGCCCGTTTTCCTCCGGCATGATGTAATTCGGATCCTCTGACAAATCCACATACGCATACAGGATTTCCCCGCGGTCCGGATCCATTGCAAACAATCCGACTTCTGTCATTACAAAACCGCTTGTAATCCCCGCGTTTGTGATCTGCATCACGACAAAGGCGTCGTCCGTCTCCTGGTCATACCCGTAATCCGCGATCATCCCATCCATTTTGTAGCTGACCAGATGCATAAGCTGGGCGGGATCTGTCCCGTCCGGTACAACTCCCGTCCCCACTTTTACGCCTGTAAATTCCAACTGCTCCGCCCCTGACGCCAGCCTGGCGAGGAGCTGGAGCCCCCTGGTTGTAATGACTGTCCGTTCTGTCATCGCTTTATCCCTCCTGACAATATTTCCTCTGTTACCAGCATATCCGTTGTGGACGCTGCTCCGATCCGCATGGCCGCGGTTCCGTCCCGGTTGATTTTTCCGCCTGCCCGGATCTCTTCTGATATCCGTGAATCCGGGATTGTTCCAGAGCTTATACGCGCCTGCGTTTCGATGTCCCTGTGTACTCTTCTGGCTTTAAACTCATACTCCACAAACTCCGTTGTAAGCGCCCCTGCGTATGCTTTTATCCCCTGCTCAAATTCCTGGCGGTGCTCCAGCGTAAAGGCAGTATGGGACTGCTTTAACCGTGAAAGCATCTCTTCCAGGCTTCTATAATCCACATGGCTGTTGGTGCCCTGCTCACGCAGCGTGACATGGAACACATTTGGATGCGGCGGCTGATAGCCATAAATCCCCGTATCATGACAGTCCGCCACATGGATCTCCAGATCCGTCACGGCGGAGAGGTAACTTTCCATCCGGTATGGGGTCATCGGCGGCCGGTAATCCCGTTTCTCGTAGATTCTCCTTCTGCGCTCCTCATATGTAAGGTTCAGGCGAACCGGGAGCCCCCACTTAATCTCGTGGTACATAAGCCCCCAGGTGGCCGTTTCAGGGAAAAACTGGTACGGCAGTTCTTCCGCCATTTCCCGCGCTTTGTCATATTCCATCCCCATTACCTGATAAATCCATTTGCCAACATAGGACTTATCATAAAATCCATCTGATACATAGCTGAGCATTTTCTTTGCGCTCTCACTTGTTGGGAAGTTCTCCAGATCAAATTTCTCCATAGAGCCGCCTCCTAACTGAAATCAAGGGTGCCCGTTTCCGGGTATTCTTCTTTGCCCAATCTGATATTCTTCATATCCCCATTCATGAGGAACCCATCAAAATCCAGGACGCCTGCAATATCAGAGAGAATCGGCCTTACATCGTTATACCGCAATATATCCTGCTGTTTTGCCGATGTGTAGACTGTCTTTACTGCCGCCGCAAAATCAGCCCGGATCTGCTCCAGGCTGGTTGATTCATCGTACAACAGCCCCGTAACTGTAAAATCAACCATTACTGTCGCAGCCGGCACGCATGTAAGCCTGGTACACGCAGTTGGCAATAACCTCTTACTCCTGTCCTCCGGAGAAACGATATAATTATAAACATCCTGCACCAACTCCCCGTTTGCAGGCTGCCCGTTCCCGTCCACCAGGGCCAGCCTGACCGTGCCGGGGCCCTCTGCCGCGGGGATCACAATACAGTCCCCCGCGCCCGCTTCCCGGGCCCAGCGGATAAAGTCGCTGTCATTTCCCAGGAATGTCCGCCTGCTTTCGTATTCGGCCGCGATCCTCTCATAAAAGCCGTTGTCACCCTCCCGCTCTGTACCGCCGCGTATGGGCTCCGGGTTGTTTACCTCCTGGATCCCCTTCACTGGCTTAGCCATGAGCGTTACCATATTGGCGGCTACATTGGAGACGGTCCCGCTTACGACAGCCGACACAGGAACCATTGCAACGCCGTCTTCCCCGGTGACAGTATCTTCTGTTACGGCAAATTCTATTGAAGGTCCGGAATCTGTTGCCGGCGTACAGAATACCGTGCCCGCCGCGATGGTTATGCCGGCCGTCCCGGCTGCCCTGACGAATCCCGACGCGCGTCCGGGCGGGTGGCGTACAAGCTGCACCTGGCGGCCGTGCAGATCCAGCCATTCGTCCCATGCGTACTGGGGGAACGCCAGCATGATCGCCCTTACCAGGTGATAATTGATAAACTCATCCTTTTCCAGCGCTGCCGGCTTTGTAAAATCATAGGGAAACCCGCCTGGCATATCGTCAATGTCGTCCGGGAGGGCCCGCATCATCCTTTCATGGATTTCGTCCGCGCTGTTATGCTTAATAAAGTCAGGAATCATAAATTCCGGCTGCATCCCGCTCCCCCCTTATACTGTGATCACAAACCCTTCATCCCACTCCGCCCCGGTAACCAGGAATGAGCAGCGCATGGTATCGCCGTCCCACGAGAAATCAAATTCCCCGACTTCCTTTGTCCTGGGGTTTACCATGAGCGCCTCCGTGATTGTCCTCTGTACCATGGACTCAACGGTTTTTTCGTCGTCGTCATCCATGGCCCGCTCCATTTCCGTCCCAATAGAACCCGGGTAAGCAAGGCAGCGGTAGCGTTCGGTCTGCGCAATCTTAAAACACCATACGGCATATGCTTCTTTTCCATCGCACTCCGCCACACGGTTTGCCCCGTCCCTGACAAAATCGCCGGAGGCAGGATCCCATTTTGCGCTCCTTCTGTAACAGGTGTCATAGCCCGCCCGTTCTGTTTTAAATTCCGGAACATCCACCACTGGAAAGAGTTTCCCGGACATTTTTCCACCGCCTCCTTACGAATTTGTGATAATATCCACAACCACCGCCTCGCTCTGCACCCAGGCCACCAGCACGCGGTCGCCCGGTTTTATGGCCGGTGGGGTGACGGTATGGGAGTGTCCGCCGCTTATCTCAAACGACAGCCCGCCAACGTGCCTGCATACCGAATACTGCCCTTTGGGCAGCGGCACAGGGAAAGTGTCGGTGACAAGGCTCCCGTCCCCCTGTACCGTCCCAAAGTCCAGTATGAGGGGAGAGCTGTTTTCCGCTTTCATCCGCTGGCTTAAGACATTTGCCAGTTTATTGATCCCCGGGTTTCCTTCAAAACCTTCCATTATAACCTCCTGCTTTTCAGTCAAACGTCCCGTCGTCCACCCACCCGTACACATTGCTGGCGCTGTCCGTATGGATCAGGTGCCACGGATGCGCCCCGCCGGATCCGTTCTTTTCTGTAATCCTTGCCTGCCCGGCCCGGGCGCTGTACCCTTTTGCGCCGGGATAACTGCTGATATAATGGGTTCCCCCGTGGAAATTTACGGTGTCGCCCACCTGGTACTCTTTCTTCTCCTGTGCGTCTTCGCCTGGCGCCCCTTCTGCCCCCGGTTCCGGTTCTGCGTATTCCAGATCCATGCTCATGCTGCACGCGTCCGCATTATGGCGGATACTTTTTACGTAATAATAGCCCGATATGGAGCCGCTCATGATATAGACCAGATCGCCCTTGCGGATAAAAGGGACATCCGGGCTCTGTACCGACATATCCCTCCTGATTTTTCCCTCGTTGTTAAGGATTTCCTGCGCCGCCGACTTTGCAGCCTCCACCGTCTCATCCGATCCCCGGCTGTAGATCCGCTGCCGGATGCCGTATTCCGTCCGGCCTTCCACCGTTGCCTCCACGCTCCGCCTGCCGTCGCCGTCCGCCTGCCCCACAACCTTTACGCGGGTGATAAGATCCGCTGTGCTTATGGACTGGCTAAATGACTGTGTGTTATCCTCTTTAAACACATATACCGTCCCATTCCCGCCTTTGGGAAGCACCTGGATATATCCTTTTTCTTCCCTCACAATACAGGAATCCCCGCCTTTTTTCGCCGCGTCGTCCAGAAGATCCCGGATAATGTCTGAGAGGAATCGGTTATTATAAACCATTTTTCCGTGCGCCACATCCGGCCCTTTATACTCCCCCTGCGGTATTTCCCAGTCATTAAAGATTGCCTGGACGGCGGATTTTGTCCCTGTGCCGGATGGGTAAAACCTGTTTTCCTGGCTTGTCTGGAGTTTATACAGCCCGTCGTAGCACGTACAGTGCAATTCGTTCGCGCCGTTCTTTTCCACCGCCTCCCACGTTTCTACGGTTCCCCTGGCTGCCTCTTCGTCAAGGGAATCCCCGTCTGACGCAAAAATACCCACCAGGCACCCTGGCCGAATCAGTTCGGACAGGCAGCCTTTTGATGTCTCATCGTTCCGGGCTGTAAAGGAGGAACGCAGGGAAAGCTCGTTTTCGCCCTCCTCCCAGCCCAGGTTCCTGACGTAATCGGTAATATTGTACTGGTTCCCGTCCCCGTCCATAACCACTACACGGTATGCGATCCTTGATAAATCAACCATCCTCTGTCACCCTCTTATGCGGGGATCGTCAGTGTGGTCCCTGGATATATCCAGTGCCCGTGGTCAGATCCGGATTTCCCGCGTTTTTTTGCCTCCGTCTCAATCGTGGCGGCGTTTGCGTCATAAATTGCAGGCCACTTTGAGCCGGCACCCAGTTTTTCGGCTGCAATCCTCCAGAGCGTGTCTCCGGATTTTACAGTATAGCTCCCCCCGGAAGCGTTCCCTTCCCCGCCGTCCTCCCTCTCCGCTGTCTTTTTTACAAACGCCGCGATCTGCAGCTCATCGGTTGTGTAAATCCGCAGCGTCTTTTTCTGGGCGAAGGTAATGGAATATTCGATATTCCCATACGCCCCCACAGGGCGTGGCTGGAAGGAGGCGATTGTCACATCCACATTGATCCATGTCTCTGTGACAATCAGGTTTAAAACCGTCCCGTTCTTTAAATAGCGGTTCAGGATTTTCACGCATTCCTCCGGCTCCTTCCACTGGTTCTTTTTTACAATCGGCTCCCGCCTTTTGGATTTCCCAAAGAAAACGCCGTCCCAGGAAAATTCCGCAGCGTCCGTTCCTTTTGGCACTTTCACCGTCCCTTTGGACAGGATGTCAAAGGTCTGGTACCGCGCCCCATATTTACCCTGTATCTTTTCCGGCAGGGCCGGGAATGTAAAACGGGAGCCGCCCCCGGCCGGGATCAGCTTGATATTCATTTCTCAGGCCCCCTTTACCGGCATGTTAGAGAAGATTTCCATGAGCGTCCTGGCAACCTGGCCGCTTACCTGATCGGATATCTCCTCCATGTGGCGCATGACTGCCTGTATGATGCTTTCTTCACTCTGCCCGTCCCCGTTCTGTATGGTAAACTCCGGGGACAGATTAACGGTTATGTGGACTTCCGGCGTTCCTGTGCCGTCTGGGCTGCCAGTTGCAGCTACAGGGGCATACGATTGTACCGGCTCCCCGCTGTCCTCCCCGTCCGCGCTTCCGCTATAAGAGGCGGGGATGTCTCTGTCCAGCACGCGGTATAAATCCATATCGCGCGGGCCGGAAGAACCGCCCGCATAACCTCCCGCAGCGAACGCAGAAACCCCAAGCGCAGCCCCAGCCTGCTCATATAAATCCAGGGCCCTTGCCCGCCGGCTCGGGTTTGTGGGGATCACAAACTCCCCATATCCCTCTTCTGCAAGCCAGGAGAGCTGGGGCCCGCCGCTGACATAACCGCCGGCCGCATTGGCGGCGACGCTTAAGCTGGCGCTGCTGGATGCCCCGTTCCCGGTTATGGTAAATGTTTTAGCCGGGTTTGCAACTTGGTAATCCAGCGTCACATGGACTGGCATAGTTGTGCTTACCCCTGCGCCGAAAGCGGAGTCCACCGCCGCGTCTGTGTTTGATTTAAGCGTATCCACGGCGGAATTGATCTCCGACATGTCCGCATCCAGGATCGCCGCCCCGACTCCGCTGCTCACCGCCGCCCCGGCCCCGCTATACCCGGGTTCCGCGAGGGCTGCCGCAAGCCCGATCTCCACAGCGCCGCTGATACCAGACCAGTCCAGCGTACTTATCTGCCCTGCAAGGCTTTCCGCCAGCCTGGACGGGATTGTCTCCGCCGTAGCCTGCAGAAGCTCCCCTACGGCGGTCTGTGTCTCTGCACTGAGGCTTTCCAGCCCGAACCACTCCGAAATCTGTTCGCTTGTCCACTCCGCCGGTTCCGGAGAAATATCCAGGGCGCGCCCCATCGCCTCGGACAGCTTCTGGCCCGTTGTTCCCTCTATCTCCGGTAGGATCCCGTCCAGGGCCGTCCCGTATGCCTCTGCAATCGTATCTAACTGGAAAGACTCCACCCGTACCTGCAAATCTTCAAGCTGGCTGTTATAACCCTCTTCAATCTGTGCCTTTAATTCGTCATACTGGCTCTGATCAATGGCCCCTTCAGACAGTTGCAGCTTTAAGCTTGTAAGTCCAACTTCCAGCGCCTTATCATAATCCGCCGTCATGGCCGATACGTTTGCCGCAAGTTCCTCCTGTAACTGTGCAAAGCTTTCGGAGTCAAGGCGCGCCCCTCCGTAGCGGATTTGGAGCGCCTCCAGCTTTGCCTCACTCTGCGCATTAGCTACCTTTTGCGTAATCTCCGCAACCTGATCCTGTAGCGCGGCGATGGCTGACGCCTCATCCATTTCATAGTCAACGCCGCCAATATGGACCGTAAGCATATCCTTTGTGGACAGAACCCCGTCAGAGAGAGCCTCAGATAACGCCCGGTTCAGCTCAGCCCCTGCCTCGTCAATCTGCGACTGGATTCCCCCGTACATGGTATCAAGGCCACCAGTAACGCTTTCGCTGTTTTCAGCGCCCACAAGCAGGCCAACAGAAAGAGTCGCCTCGTAATGTTTATTCCGCACATAGCCCTTTGCCTCTGCAACCATAGAATCCACGGCTGCTTTATAGGCGCCCATTTCGCTTTCCGACATCTCTGTCCCAAGAGCGGCGGTCCAGTTCAGCCGGCCCATCTCCTGAAGAGTGTTTTTCAGGGAGGAAAGGCTTGTTTCGGATGTCTCAAGGGCCGCTGAAAACGCTTCCAGGCTTTCCTTCTGTCTGTCGAATACAATGTCAGAAGCGGCCTCTTTTATCTCTGCAAGGGAGAGCTTCATGTCGCCAAAATGGCTTTTTAAATTAGCGCCCACCGCCTCCTGGAACAAGATCCCAAGCTGGCCCGCGCTGACTTCTGTATCATGGATGGCGTCATTGAGCGCTTTCGTTTCAAAAACTGCATCGTTAATAGAAAATCCGGTGATTTCAAAAAACTTCTGCGCCTTTTCAGCCTCCGCCTGCATTTCCTTTACGTTTTCCTGGTACTCCTCTTTTACCTTATTTCCCCGTATCCATCCGGCAACGCCGCCGAGCCCTGCTCCGGCCAAAGCGCCAACTGCTGTACCGATTCCGGGAATGATGGAACCTATCGCCGCGCCTGCCGCTGCCCCGGCCGCTACACCGCCCGTTTTATAAAGGCCCGAAGCCGAATACGCGCTTTTCTCATCCCAGTCTTCCGATTTGTACGCTTTATTCATATCCGCGAAGCCGGAAATCAGGGAAAGCCCGCCGGCTATTCCTCCTGCGAGGGCCGTCCCGCCGGCAAGTGCAGCCGCCGCTGCATTTGTCCCGAATAATCCTTTCCCGATGGAGGCCGCCCCTTTTCCAATGCCGATAAGCGGCAACGCCATTTTCCCCAGCATAACCGCTGAGAGAAACGACGACAGTCCAGGAGCTTCCCCTCCCGGAAGAAGCTTCCCGGCGCTGGAGAGCATATTTTTAAAACCCTCCCAGAGCTTTCCGGATACAGCTTCAAAATCAAAGCCTTCAGAAAACCCTTTTGCAAAGGAGGCCCCGATACTCGCGCCCTCATTGAGCGTTTCCCCCAGGTCGATCCCCAGAAGGGCCATAATGCCGGTTTTCAGGCCAGCGCCGATCCCGGAGCCGATATCCTCCGCAAAGCCCGCAAACCTCGCTTTGCCTGTGCTGCCCCACCACTCGGAAAACGGCTCTGCTATAAATTCATCCCAGGCGATTTTTGTTTTTCCCAAAAATCCTGCGTCCTGCCATTCCTGTGTGGCGGATATTTCTTTAAACCGCCCCTGCATCCGCTCAACCTGTATGTCAATACGGTCCATAAATTCGCCAATCCCCTGCTCGATCCCGGGCATCTGGGCAGTTAGCCAGTCTGCAAGGCCTCTTATATAGGGCGACAGTCTCTCGCCGGCGGACAGTTTTACCCCGTCCGCAGCGCTCTGGAGCAGCGTAAGGGAGCCCTTTAAGTTGTCCAGCATGGTCCCTGCCATCCTCGCAGAGGCCCCGTCCGCATGGCTGACCGCATCGGCAAGTTTGTTATAGTCTTTTTCTGTGGCGTTGACGATGGCCAGCATCCCGGCCATGGCTTCTTTCCCAAATATCTGGGTAGCGGCTGCCACCTGTTCTGTTTCGGTGAGATCCCCCAGGCTTTCGCGCAGGTTGTCCAGGACGCCCTTTAACGTCTTCATTTGCCCGCCGCTGTCGGCCAGGCTGATCCCGTATTCCTGCATGGCAACCGCCATCTTATCTGTCGGGGATGCCATATTGGCCAGCGCTGTTTTTAAGGACGTGCCGGCCATGGAACCTTTCACGCTGGCATTAGCCATCAGGCCGAGCGCCAGGGAGACGTCCTCCACGCTGTATTTCATCGCGCCCGCCACCGGGGCGACATATTTAAAGCTCTCCCCGAGCATCCCCACATTTGTGTTGGCGTTTGAGGACGCCTGGGCGAGCACGTCCGCAAAATGGCCCGAATCGGATGCCGACAGCCCGAATGCGGTTAATGCGTCGGTTACGATATCGGATGTCGCCGCAAGGCTTTCCCCCGAAGCCGCCGCAAGGCTGAGGATCCCCTCAATGCCGTCCAGCATATCGCCGGTTTTCCAGCCGGCCATGGCCATGTAATTAAACGCCTCCGCTGATTCCTCCGCGGTGAATTTTGTGCCGGCCCCCATCTCCTTTGCCTTATCCGTAAGGCGCCCCATCTCTGAGCCCGTGGCCCCGCTGATGGCCTGCACCTGTGACATGGCGGCCTCAAAGTCTTTATATGTATCGACCGTATCTTTCATGCCGATGCTGACCCCAAGGACCGCCCCCGCCTGGAGGAGGGGGTTTTTTAACACGTTTAAAATCCCCCTCACGGGGGAGGTGGCCAGATCCACGGCGCGCATGGTAACGCTCCAGGATTTCCCCGCAAAGCCCCGGAGCCCGTTTCCGAGGGTGGTAAGGAGCGGCGTGATTTTATCCTTTGCTTCAAGGAGGATCTCATACT
>NZ_CALPCY010000092.1:0-9813 GCF_943193115.1 Otoolea muris | reverse complement strand
TCACTTTTACCTCTTTGCAGGAAAATCCTACGCAAAGTTTATATGCGACAACGTGTCGCTGCACTGTCAAAGGGGGCAAGCCTGGCCCCGCAGGAAATTAAAATACTTTTTAGGGTCTTGCCGGCGGCCATTTTAAATTTTTTATACTGCCGTGCCGCAAAATGGTTGGGGTCACGCTGCTCCAGCTGCTCAAAGAGAAGGTCAACCGCTGACTTGAAATTCTCATCATCCTCCCGGCACTCGCAGGCGTTTATCATATCCAGCAGGGTGTTCATGTTCTTTTCCTCCACCGGCGCCTCATAGTAAATGTAGGCGATCAGCGCCTGGTACAGCAGGGCCTCCGCCTTCTGCCAGAAATCATCGCCGCCCTTGGCTTCCCCCTGGGTGTTGGTCATGATTACCGTCACCAGGGTGAGAATGTCCGTTTCCCCGTGGAGATAAACGAAAGGGTTGTAGTGCATGGAGCAGGAGAAATCAATGGTATTTAAAACTTTGATCCGATACCCTCCCCGCACCAGCGCACGTCCCACCTCCTCGACCACGGTACCTTTCGGATCAGAGCAGACATATGAGGCATTCATCTGGAGCAGGTTGGGCTTGATGTGGTAGCGGGTCTTGCCGCTGCCGGAGCCGCCGATGACCAGCACGTTTAAGTTGACGTTCCTCTTTTCCGGGTCAGCGATCTTCCCCAGGGTCAGACGCTCCGTGTCGGACAGAAGAATGTTCTGGGAAAAATCCGGGTCGATAAACGGCTCAATGTCCTTTGCCGTCCCCCAGCGGGCCGTTCCATACTCAGCGCCACGCCGAAATTTCCGGGCATTCTTGCCCTTCTGGTAGACAACGAACCACAAAAGAGCGCCGCAAAAGGCTCCCACCAGCAGGTCAAAGGGGTGGAAACTTGGCAGCGGGTTTGCGAACGCCGGGCCGATTGTAAGGAAAGCCCCGAAAATCCGATCCAGCACGTCACCGCCGGAGGCCATGCGGTACGCCTGCCCCAGCTTGGTAGCCATTAACCCCATGAAGAGATAGGGGAAACCCGCCTTTAACAGCTTGGCTTTGTTGATTTTTTTTCGTTTCATTATCTGTCCACCTCCTGCTGTTTGTTCCGGGAGAGGGACTTGGCCATGTTTTTGACCACCTCCTGCAATTTGACAAGCTGCCTGCGGATCGAGGGCTTTTCCCTGGACTTGTCGTTAACCACCCGGCCCGAATACTCCCGGAAGGCTGCCGTCAGAGCGTCAGCGTCCCGGCTCTTGAAAAAGACCAGATACCGGGGCGGCTGGGTGGAGGCGTCCTTCTTCAAAGCGAAATCAATGCCGTATTTCCGGGCCACCTTCTCAAAGGACTTGATATTGCCGTCCGTGACCTCAATGTTGCTGACCCCGACCCCCTGCCGTACAAGATGTTTCACGCTCTGTTTGCCCTTATAGACTTTGGGGTTTTTCCGCTGCTTCTCCATTTCCGCAAGGGCCTTTATGAGCGCCGCCTTCAGCACGCCGGCGGTCAGCTTGGTGGTTTTAATGCTAAGCGCAACGGATTTGTTCTCAATTTCTTCCTGCAATCTGTCACCACTCCTTTCCCTGGCAGGAGGGAACCATTAAGGCTCCACCTGGTTTTCTCCCTGGGAGCGTATCGTTAAGATCCCGTCCAGGGTGGTCGCCGTGATACCCAGCCGCTGGGCAACGGCGATGTCGTTCTTCACTGCCTCGTCCACCTCGTCACCGCAGACGATCAGGACATGGCTCCGGCGCAGAAGTTCACGGGCCATGTCAATGCCGTCCTTATGCTCGGCGGGGATAGAATCCCGCAGGAAGTTGGGCAGGTAGAGAACCGGGCAGATCGGGGTAAATCCGGTCTCATAGACTTTCCGGCAGTAAACGCTTGCCTGGTCAGCGACCGTAAACTCGCCGCCCTTCCAGACAGCGGTAATATAAGCGAATGGTTTTTTCATGGAACACTCCTTTCCCCGGCAGCGCCGGTATAGGCAAGAAAAAAGCAGTTACCCGCCGCCGTAAAGGTCGTGGTTGACCAGGGCCGTGTAGTAGCTGCTTATGGTTGTGGGGGCGTTATAGAGGGAGGTGAGCAGGTAAGAACGGATATTTCGTACTTTTGTGGTATTGGACTTTAAGCAGTCCACCACGTATTTGATATGCTCCGAGTTGAGTTTTAACAGACGGCTCTTTACCACCTCCGCAGGAAAGTCCTGGCCGCTGATCCGCACCATGGGTTTTGTGCCGCATACCGTATCCACCATAATGTCTAATATCTCGTCCAGAATTTCGGCGTCATAGCCAAGGCGCTCCCTGGTGATGTCATACTCAATATTTTCCTTAATCAACCTCCGGTAAGCCCGTATCCTATCCATCGTATCGTCAGCCCCAGGCCCACGGCTTTCCGTCAGCCCACTGGCCGGATAGATCGATAGGTCAGTATCATTCAATTCAGTCTTATTCTTCTCAGTATTATTAGTGGCCGTTTTCTGGAAGTCTTGACTTCCCGTTTGCGGAACTTTAGACTTCCGTTTTTCGGAAGTCTGGATTTCCGGTTTCCGGATAAAGTTTTTCACGTAGATGATCGTGGGCTTTCCCTGGCCCTGCTTCTTTCGTTCAATCAGCCCATTCTTATCCAGTTCCCCAAAGAGGGAAACCGCCTTTGTATGGCCGCAGCACAGATACTCCAAAGCGTCCTCCAGGGTGAAATAGATAAATACCCGGCTTAGATCGTCCAGCCAGCCGTTGCGGACAGACAGCCCCATGCGGTCAAGCATAAGGCCGTAGAGGATCTTGGCGTCAGAGGATATGCGCCGGTAGCCAGGGTCAGTGAACAGTACTTTCGGTATCCGGTAGAAGGTATATTGTTCCGCCTCGTCGCCATAGAAGTAATCCAGCATGGCAGGGTCTGGCATGGCTTCGCTTCACCACCTTTCCGCAGTCAGCAGGCCGGAAAAGGGCATGAAAAAAAGAACACCACCGTAAGATAGCGTTCTTTATTGTGTAATTTGCTGAAAACCCATGCCTTTATAGCCGTCTGTGACTGATATTTTTAGTA
The DNA here is from genome assembly GCF_943193115.1 of Otoolea muris. Classification (NCBI taxonomy): domain Bacteria; kingdom Bacillati; phylum Bacillota; class Clostridia; order Lachnospirales; family Lachnospiraceae; genus Otoolea; species Otoolea muris. The sequence goes on along the minus strand of NZ_CALPCY010000092.1, from coordinate 6,765 downwards.
GTTTCGCTAGTTCGCTTAGAATACTCAGCTTTCGCAGAAAGTAACAAAGGCTATGCGCCGTTTCCGGCGCTCATTACCCGATTGGGAGAAAGGGAAATTTATTGAAGCGGACAATCAGCGTTATGACAGGGAAAGGCTCTGTCAACCATAACAGCAGAAAATTCCATGCAAAGAACACTGACCCGGAGCGGAGTTGTCTGAACGTGAAATACTGCAATGAGAATATCAAAGATGTATACCATGAATTATTTGATGAAGCACTCGCCCGATACAATGAAAAGCAGACCAGAAGTGACCGCCGGATTGATGATTATTATGAGAAAATCTGTTCCGGCAAACAGGAGAAGCCGTTCCATGAGATTATTTTGCAAATCGGGAATAAAGACGATATGGGAGCAAAGACAGAGGAAGGACAGCTTGCGGCAAAGATACTTGATAAATATATGCAGGACTTCCAACAGCGCAATCCTACCTTGAGGGTGTTCTCTGCCTATCTCCATATGGATGTAATATGGAGCAAGGTTTTGATTGTGTATTGTGTGTATAGCGTTTGTAAAATGGGGGAAATAGGAACAGTATGCACAAAATGGTGATAATTGTATATGGTGTTGTAGTTGCTGGCTTGTAGAAGTAAGATTCTAGAAGCCAATTTTTATTTCCGGTATTAAGCAACAGAACTTCAAAACTCAGAGGTGCTGTGGTATAATGTTGACAGAAAGCCCCGTATTGCTTGATTTTCCGGCAATACGGGGCTTTTTTGTTACTAATTCGTTATTAGTTCAATGTTCATTTTGAGTTCTTCTATATTTTTATGGGTGTAAACCCGTTCACCCGTCCCTTTCGACTTATGCCCCATGATTCTATCAATGCAGACCTTATTTGCCCCGGCAGAATCAAGGCGGCTTCTGAATGTGTGGCGGCACTCATGCGGGGTATGCTGCATTTCCAGCTTGTCCATGATGCCCGCCCAAAATTCCCTATATTGTGTTTGGTTCAGCTTTTTCCCGTTGTATTCAAACAGATACCCGCTTTTTGATTGTTCAATCCTCTTTTGAACAATACTTTGAATTTTTGAATGAATGGGGACAAGTCGATTTTTCCCGGCAGCGGTTTTTGTTCCCCCGGTGATCGTTCCGGCTTCAAGGTCAACCGTTTCCGTTTTCAGGTCTATCATTTCCGAAATCCTGAATCCGGTGTAAAGGAAGAATAGGATTGAATCAACCCATTCCAATTTCTGGTTGTCCCATATCCGGGCAACTTCTTCATCCGTGAAAATCTCCTTGCTTGTTTCCGGTATTGGTGCAGAGGTAAGCAGATCGGAACAGCACTTTGAAATTATGTCCAGTTCCATAGCGAAACGGTCAAGGTGTCCGAACAAGTTTTTGATTGCCCCTTGCGTGGAATAACCCTTTCCGCAGCTATCAATACAATCTTGCATTTGGTAAGATTTGATTTGCTTATATTTCACCTTTTCCAGCTTCACACAATGTTTGTATGCAGATTTCAGGGAACTTTGATTTGAAGCCCCCAATTTGACAGCCCGCTTTTCCAGCCACAATTTATATAGTTCCTGAAATGTGATTTTGTCCGTCTGTATATCCCACGGATCATTATTGTATTGAGCAAGAAGGATAAGTCCTTCTTCCCGTGTGGCGGTATATCCTATGGGCTTTTGCTTCCCGGATATACCTTCCTTCACAACGTATGGTTTGCGGCGATTCCCTGATAGCTTAGTCACCGTACCATACCCATTTGGTAACTTCATAAAAATCATCCTTTCCTTGATTTTGGAAGGATGAAGTGGTATGATAAGTATGTGAACTGCCTATAATATCACTTCATCCTGAATTATAGGTCACGTCCCGCTGGTGTTGCAGCACTGGCGGGAATTTTTTGTTTCTCATAGTTCGATTTGAACCCCTGAATTTGTATTCAGTTCATGGAATTCTTTAACCAGTTTTGATGCAGAAGGGGGATTATTTTTAATATCGAAACCAATATATTTCAACTCCCCTTGCTCCCCGGTATAGGTAATAATTAAATATTGGGTAGTGGTTTTCACCTTTTTATTTTTTGTCCTTCCCCCGATTATCGCACCCAAAGTCCCAAACATCACGCCTCCAGCGATTGCCCCACCAATACTTGAAACCGCCTGACTTTGAATTTCAGTGTCGGTTTTGATGGACATATCAGTGATTTTCTCTCGTGCCAGCTTGATGCTGGTTGTCCCGGCTTTGAATTCAATTCTATCCGAAAAAGATTTAATTTCACATAAGGTATTTTCTGGAATCTGTAGCCCGTCCACATGATGAAATGCGGTATAAGATAAAATTCCGCTTTGTCGGATAGCTTCTTTGTTAGCTTTTGCCCTTTTCCGGGATTTTCTAATCATTAGCACAATCAGAACCATAACTGGAATTATAATCAATGGCGGCAACCATTCGGGAAAAGTCGCCGAACCGACAGAATTTGTTGTACCTGCAAGTAACATGATAATCTCCTTTCTGATTTTTGAAATAAATTTTTCAAAGTGCAAGTAGTTCAAGATAAACCAGTTATTTATTACTATATTTATTTTTAATTTTCATCATAAATTTATGATGATTTCTTCCTTTTGCTTAGAAGTTGGAAGTAACTTGGTGCATCTTGAATTTTCTTGATTTTATGCGGTTTTTAACTTGAACCGCAACTTGAACCATCTTGGTGCCAACTTGGATTTATCTTCCACCTTCACCTTAACCGCTTGTCTTGACAGCCGAACATATGTTTGGTATAATTTCTGTATCGCTACCATAGAACGTGCGGCTACATAGAGGGTGAGAAGCATGGACTATAAACAACTCATTATTGAGTTGCTTGATAAAGCGTCAGCCAATCAACTTAGACGGCTATATCACTTTATCAGGATGTATTTGGGGCTGGACTGATGTTCAGCCCTCTTTTTCTGTGTCATCAGCGGCAAGTTCTTTCGCTTTCTTTTCTAAAAATTCCCATTCGCTATCAGATAAACCCATGAGCATAGTTACAAACCGCTTTTTAAACTTGGAATCTTGACCGCCTAAAACTTTTCCAGCCCATGCCATTAGTTGATCTTCCATGTCCAATTCTGCAAACATTTCTCCATTCCCATGTCGGAGCCAATTTTCATTGACATTGAATTTGGTGCAGATCAGGGAGATTACAGCATCACTGGGAGCATTTTTGCCAACTTCATATGCTCCAATATTTCCCCTTGATATTCTTATCTTGTCTGCAAATTCCTGCTGTGTTAAATCTAACTCCCTTCTTAGCTTTTTAATCCGATCTTTCAAAATCATCACCACCTTTCTGTTACTAATTATAAAGTCAAAAATGTTGCTTGTCAACAAAATGTTGGTTAATTTCAAAAAAATGCTTGACAAAAGATATTAACCAACATATAATTGCAATATACCAACAAAACAAGTAACAGAAAGGGTACTGGATCATGGCAGAACAGAGTTTGAAACCTATAATTGATAAACTTGAAAATTTATTTTCAAAGTTCAATGAAAAGTTTTACGGCGGTGAACTTCAAAAGCCGATTATCACCGTAAGCCCGGACACCACAAAAGGGGCTTATGGATGGTGTACCGCATGGAAAGCGTGGAGCAACAAAGAGCCGAAAGCGATTTCCGAAATGAAACCGGAAGAAGTGGAAGCTATGAAAAATGAAGGGTTCTATGAAATCAACCTTTGCGCTGAACACCTTGCAAGACCTTTTGAACACGTTGCTGAAACCCTCTTACATGAAATGGTTCATCTTTGGAACTTGCAGCAGGGAGTTCAGGACACTTCCAGAAGCGGGACTTATCACAATAAGAAATACAAGGAAGCTGCTGAACAACATGGTTTGACCGTTGAAAAAGATGCAAAATACGGGTGGACGAGAACAAGCCTGAACCCGGAAGCAAAAGCCTTTGTTGACAGCTTGCAGGACAAGAAATTTCAGCTTTTCAGGAAGCCTGAACTGAAACTTCCGGGAGCGTCCAAAACCAAACAATCAACCCGGAAATATGTCTGTCCCGGATGCGGTTGCATTATCAGAGCAACAAAAGAAGTGAATGTTATTTGTGGCGATTGTGAAATGAAGTTTGAGGAAGCGGAGTAAAACCCGCTTCCCGGAAAGGTGGAGAATATGACATTAAGAAAATTTCTGGAAGTGCTGGCGGTAAGTATGCCGTTCACGGTTGGGACAATAGAAGGTCAGGGCTGGATCGTTTACTATGACGGGGAACACGAAATTAAAGTTCCTGATGATCTGGCAGACAGACCGATCACCAACATTTACCCTAGAAATGAACGGGAAAGAACGGTTGTCTGTGGTGTGGAAACTTGCTGTGAACTGAAAGCTGGACTTGTGATAGTGGTTGAAGGCTGTGAAAACGGCAGTATTTAAAGAAAGGCGGTAACGGATATGACATTGAAGAAAGTGCATGATTTAGGGCTGATTGATGATAACACGGTGGTTTGGGTTCGTGGAGCTGATCTCCATCTGATTACAAGCGGAAACTGGTATCAGGACAACATTCTGAAATACATGAACGCTGAACTTGAATGTTTCACATGGCAGGATGATAACAATTTCTACATTGATTTGAAATAAAAGGATGAAGTGATTTTGATATAGATGGGGTGCTGCAACACCCCGCCGTAATGCAGGCAAGGACGGTCACAACCCCGTGAAAATGCAGAGTGCGGTGAACCTTGGCAACTGAATCTGTCCGGCAGCGGCTTAATCACCCGTAAGAGGTAATCAATGTAAATCCTCTGCATAAGAGCCGTGCAAATAAATTTAAAGAAAGGAAGTGGGAATATGTCAGAGAAACAGAAAAAAATCCTTGAAACTTTTAAGCAGGTATTACCGGAAATGTCTAAAGAAGATCAGAACTATCTTCTTGGATATGGTGAGGGTATGGCGGCAGCGTTGAAGAAAAGAGAAAGTGATGGTGAAGAGGATGGACGAACTGAAAATTTTTGAAAATCCAGAGTTCGGTCAGATAAGGACAATCACTATTGACAATGAACCTTGGTTCTGCGGTAAGGATGTTGCTTCTTCTTTGGGGTATGTAAATACAAAGAAAGCACTCTTGGATCACTGTAAAGAACCCTGGGTAACGATTTGTGACCTGGGGGTACAGACGGGAACAAAGGCAGACGGAAGTCCAGCAGTTCAGCAAGTAAAGATGAAGTTTATTGGAGAGCCGAACTTGTACCGCCTGATTACTCACAGTAAACTTCCTTCCTCTGAAAAATTTGAACGGTGGATATTTGAGGAAGTTCTTCCGGCAATCAGAAAAACGGGAAAGTATGAAGTTTCAGGGAAAGAGCAGGGGTACAAACCAACAAGACCGCTTACCAGTGATGATTACATGGATGCCGGAAAAGCAATAGCAAGGTGTGACAATAGACGGCTTCCTATCGTGCTTGACTTATTCAGGAAAGCAGGGCTTGACATCCAGAAAGTTACTGACATTCAGAAGAAAAAGAATCATGAAGAATCTGACAACGAATATTTTATTGGTCTGTTAAACCAGTACGGGTTAAATGAACTGACTGAAAAGTTGGGGATATGCCGGAGTTCTATTTATTATTACCGGATTGGAAAATACAAACCGAACAAAAAGCGCAAGGAACTAATAATCAAGATTTTAACAGAGGATGGTGAAACGGAATGAAGAAAGTTTTATCTGCTGCAATCGTGAAGGTTCTTGAATTTGATTCCCCGGAAGAAGCAAGGGAATATCTGGACGGCATGAAAGCCGCAGGAAAGAATTTCCGTGTTGCGTGGGAATGTGATGTTGCTGGCAACAAGCGGCAGATCAAGGTTCAGGAGCAGTACAACAAAAGTCCCATGATTCAGGACTAACCAGAAAAAGAGAAAGGATGAAGTGAATGATGAAATTTGCAGACAAATTGAAAAACCTGATGAAAGATTTGGGTATCAGTCAATCCAAACTTTCAGACCTTACCGGGATCGGGAAATCTTCGATCAGTCAGTATCTTTCCGGCAAGAATGAACCCGCAGAGGATCGCAAGAAGCAGATCGCCCTTGCGCTGGGAGTTCAGGAGAACTATTTCAACCAGTTTTCTGAAACCGCTGCAACGGTTCAGCATGACGGGGTTGTGAATGTTCCCGTGCCGCTTATCGCTAAACTGATGGGGAAATCCAAAGAATGGGTTATGCAAGGGTTACGGGATGGAGTTTTCCCGTGGGGCTATGCGGTGAAGTTGCAGAAATGGAGTTATTTTATTTCTTCTGTGAAATTCACTGAATACACGGGAATTGAAGTTCCTATGAAAGAAATTGCCTGATGGCAGAAAGAGAGGATAACAAAACATGAGTGAAACAGGAGTTGTTAAAGGGTTCAAGGTGTTCAATCCTGATTGGACTTGCCGAAACAAAGCGTACACTTGCCCCGGCAAATTTGAAGAAGATGTTACCCCTTCCGTGTGTGATGAAGGTATGCACTTCTGCAAAAAGGCGGCTGATTGCTTCAATTATTACCGCTTCGATCCTGAAAATAAGGTTGCGGAAGTGGTTGCTTATGGCACGGTTGCGGAAGATGGGGATAAATGTTGTACTGACAAGCTGGAAATCGTGCGTGAAATCCCGTGGGCTGAATTGCTTGAAATCGTGAATACGGGAAAGGGTTGCACCGGACTTTGCAACAGCGGCAACCGGAACAGCGGCAACCGGAACAGCGGCGATTGCAACAGCGGCAACCGGAACAGCGGCGATTGGAA
>NZ_CALPCY010000091.1:0-9983 GCF_943193115.1 Otoolea muris | reverse complement strand
ATACCCGTGATAGAAATATAGTCTATTGTCACATAATTTTCCCTCACAGTCGAGGTACGCACTATCTACCGTTTACTACAGGACGGCTTTTTTTCAGAAGAAAACAAAGGACAAAAATAGAAAACTGAAACAGGATCCCCCGCGCGGCATTACCTTCACTCCTGTGAAAAAGCGCCAAGGCGTGTCTTAAAAATCATTGCCGCAATCCTGTATAAATATTTCTGCTAATCAAAAATTCGGGTTATATCCTGATAGCAATTTACTACTCTGTATATTTCTACAAACTCTTTCCTAATCTTATAAATAATTACATAATCATTCCAGACAGTATATTTATAATCTGTGCGAAAACTAACGCGTTTGGAAAGGTCAGCCCCTATATTCGGAAATAATTGTATACTCTCAAATTTCTCATAGATTTTTTCTATGGCGCGAGCCGCATTATCAGCATTATCTTCTGCAATATAATCACAAATCTCTTTTAAATCTGTAACAACGAAAGGGTTAATACGAAGTTTCATCATAAACTGTTTTCCATAGCCGCCTTTAATTCATCTAAACTGAGCCAGCCATCCCCTTCCCGCACCGCTTCTTCTGCCTCTTTTAGTTTCATCAAAAGTTTTTTTTCCGCCCTGTCCCTCTCATAATCCTCAATATCAAGGACAACATATTTTCCCCTGCCATTTTTTGTCAAAAATACCGGCTCTCCTGCCTGACAATTTTTTAATACTTCATTATAATTTCTTAAATCCGATACTGGTAAAATATTAGGCATATTCATTCTCCTTTCTCACCAATTTCTTATCTATAATTATATACCAATCAGTGTAAAAATCAACGTAATATTTTACAGCATCTCAATAATAATATGCCCCCCCTGGCCCGCTGCCCGCGGAAATCACCCGCTACACCAGCAGCGCGATCTCCGGCATCAGCACTGTCTTGAACTCATCCATCATCTGTTTCCTGAATTTGATTTTCGGCAGGGCATTTTTATGTTCTTCCCTGTATGCGGCATAATCCGCGCTGTCCTTTAACTGATTCTCGTTTGCAAGCCTGCCGTCCCTGTAATGATACGCTTCATACCGGACATCTTCAAAATCCAGATACCATTTCTCAGCGTATTTTCTGATTTCAGCGTCAATCACAGAATTACGCATCCGGTTCAGCATGACAGAAACGTCCTGTCCTATGAATCTTTCTTTATCGTTTTCAAGCCTGTCCACAACCTGCGCAAGCAGCAGGCTCAGCCTGGGATTATCGCCTGCAAACTCTGCTATAACCTCCCTGGCGGCTTTTATCCCGGTTTCAAATTCAGCCTCGTCAAAATCGTCTGCCGACGGATCCAGAGACTCCACAACTCCCTGCACTAATTCTACAATATACTCAAAATCAATCCTCAGCCTGCTGTAGGCTGCTAAATCATAATCATCCCATACCGGCGTTTCGTCCGCGCCCGGATTATCATCCGGCTTTTTTAACTCTTCCATCACGTTTTTATACATGGCGGCATAATCCTCATATTCCCCTTCGGAAAACCCGAACTCGTCAAGCACCTGCGGTTCATATAGGGAAAATGATTTCAGGTGCGCGAAATCGTGGTCCAGGGCCCTGAAAAGATGAATAAACGCCTTTTTTTGTTTTCGCGACAGACCTGCTGCATCTCCTGACGTCTGCGCCAGATTGCGGAGTGCTTTAAGAGATACGGAAAAGGATGCTTTCACATCATCCCAGTCCTCCGCAATCGGATTCCCGCCTCCCCCGCGCGAATATAGCCTGAGCGCCTCATTGATCGCCTCCTTATACTCTTTTGGCGCCTGGAATGTTACAATCTGCCCATATAGCTTTTTGGCATCAAACAACCGGTTGGTACGGGAAAACGCCTGGATCAGGTTCTGGGGGGCCATGGGCGGCCTGTCGATAAACAAAGTGGAAAGGCACGGCGCGTCAAATCCTGTTAAGAGCCGGTCAACCACAATAACCAAATCAAGCTGCTGGCTCCGATCCAGGTACCGCTTCTCTTTTCTCGCCAGCCGCTCATTGAGATTACGGTTATAAGATTGAATGGCGTCTATGTTATACCGGCTCCCAAACATCCTGTAATAATCGTATAGCGATTTCTTCATTTTATCCTGATTGACTATGGAGAATTCTTCGTTTTCCGACAGCGAATAGGTTATGGCAAATTTGGGAAAATCGGGCAGAGCCTTATGTATGTCGTCGCTGATCTTCAGCTCGTCTTTCCCCTCTTTAATTTTTGTGAGTAAATCATAGTATTTCTGTGCGATCGCAATGGAACTGGTCGTCAATATCGCCTCATACGTTCTTCCCCTGCCATTTCTCATGCCAAATTTGTCATAGGACTGATTCAGGATGACATTCAGAACCTTCCGCATATGTTCTTCCGTTTCATAAACCTGTTTCGCATTATCAGCGCTTACATCCTTTGCCCCGAGATTCTCAACCATGAATCCCAGAACCGCCTCGTCGTGGATCGCTTCTTTTATGGTATAGCTGTGCAGGCATTTTCCATATAACTGCTCTGTGGTCTGGGGCAGATCGCCCTTTTGTCCATAGCTGTTTTCATCAAAAATGGGGGTGCCCGTAAAGCCATACCACAATGAACTGGTAAAAAACTTCTCAAGCTCCCGTTTGGTCTTCGGCGTTACAGCCCTGTGGCATTCATCCACAACAAACGCAACCCGTAATGATTTGATTTTATTATACTGCTTCGTCCCCTCCTTCAGACGCCGGTTCACCATAATCTGCAGCTTCTGGCGCGTGGTGACGATCATCTGGCGCTTGTCATCCGCCATCTTTTCGATAAGGGAATGGACATAATCCGTGTCATCCACCTCAATCGTATCCGTAGAGGCATAGGATTGAAAAGCCATTTTCGTCTGCTCATCCAGATCCTTGCGATCAATGAGAAACACCGTTTTCTCAATTGCCGGAATATCCATCAGCAGATTTCTTGCAGCCTTATAAGACGTCATCGTCTTACCGGAACCTGTCGTATGCCAGATAAAGCCGGATTCCCCCCTCTTTGAAGCGGCCCTCATCGCCTCAATCGCATGGATCTGGTAGGGGCGCAGTATCAAAAGCTTCCTTTTTTCGTTGTCAAGAACCGTATACCGGCTAATCATCTCATGCGCCATGGGTATCTTAAGGACAGCTTTGGCAAATTCGATATAATCGCAGACAGGCTGGTTTTCTTCATCCAGCCATCCTGTGATAAATTTTTTGTTTAATTCCGTATCCCTTGCAGCGGAAAAATACTTTGTGTCTGCCGCATTGCTTACAACAAACATCTGCACATTTGAAAAAATGCCGCGAAACTTCCCTTCCGCAATATATTTCTTAATCTGGCGGTAGGCGTCCATATAGGAATGTTCTTTATTTTTCAGCTCAATATGGATGAAGGGGAGGCCATTTATAAGGAGCGTTACATCAAAACGCCTGTCGCGATCGCCCTTTGCATCCTCTGACTTAAAAGCCTGGTATTGACTGATAACCTCATACACGCTGGAGCCGCCGGCCACATGCTCATGATTCATCACTGCAAGATGCAGGGTCTCATTCCCGCGCTGGACATGGACATAGACTTTACCGTTTTCTCCGGCCAGCCATTTCCCGGCGTCGTAGAATGAAGCATGGGATACATCATTCTTAATCTTTGCAAACTCAGAATCGCTGAGAGGCGTATCATTCAGCTTCGCCTTGTTATTCTGCTCAAGGATGTATTTAAAATTATTCCATAACTGTTCCTCTGTTCTGATATCCGGCCTGTAGGTCCATTGAGACTCATCACAGCAGAGCTGGTCTATCAGCCTCTTTTCGATTACGGATTCTAATTCTGCCATACGCTTATCCTTTCTGTGGGAACATATTTTGCAGCATAAATTTCTTTACTTCTTTTAACTGGTCGTGTCTGCGCTGGCAGAGGGTGATGAGGCGGTCGATTTCGTCAAAATACCCGCCTATTTTAGCCTGTTCGCTAATACTCGGAAATAAAATATTGTATTTCAGCATATCGCCTATTTTCAGAACCCTGTTTCTGCCCGCCCCTCCCGGAGATGACAGCTCCAAATGTTCCCTGAATTTTCTGTCAAGCATAACATATTTAAAGAAATGAGAACTCAAATTCTCGTGAAATGAAAACTGAGGAAACCTGTGAGAAACCAGAAGCCCCGCATCTTCGTCATCCGTTATGGCAACTGCATGCTCCCATGCAAACGTAATGTTTACAATAAATTTGTCAGCAGCCACGCGATGCATCTTTGCCGCCTCCAGTTCCTTCCCCGCCTCCACATAACGATGGAACGTTCCTTTTGCGTGGCTTCTGATACCTAATCTTTCATATCCATCATGAGGAGTTTCAACCGGATCTTCGTACTTTTCAACAAGTTCCCCCAATTTACGCTGTTCCCAATCCCCGGTAAATCCTGCAAATCGTAGTTCCGGGATTCTCCGGCCGTTTTTAGGAAACATCTTTTGCAGCATATACTTCTTCAGTTCTTTTATTCCATTATACTTACGCTGATGAAGGGTGATGAGGTAATCAAGGCGTGCAAAATACTGTCCGATTTTCTCTTGTTCTTCTACATCTTGTGGCACTATTAAAACAGCACCTTTAACAGCATCAGAATTTACAGATTCAAATGTTGAGCCCGCAGCAAGTTTTTTCCAATAACCATCAGAATCAAATTTCACAAGAGTCTGGTACACAAATTCGTTACCTTTAATACCTGCCACACCACGTCCTAACACAACATCATAGGCAGTTTTCCCCATAGCGCCTGCCGGCGCCCGGACACTCATTATCAAATCGCCAGCTTGTGCTGTTTTTGTTTTTTGTGTTGTCCAAATTCGGGGAAAAACCCACCCATCTTTTAAATCAGCATTGCCCTGAACCAGAATATAGTCACTTGGTTCATCACTATATGTAGAACCATCCGGTGATTGTCCCATTGTGACTTCGCATAATTCCCCCAACCTCCGCTCTTCCCACTCCCCCGTAAACCCCTCAAACCTCACATTCGGTGTATTTGCCACGATCACACCTCCTTAAGAACGCCAATCAATTCCTCAATTGCATCCTTCGTTTCAGGATTTGCAAAGGTTAATTCCCCAAGCATTTCCAGAAGCGCCTCATTTCCGGCCTTAATCGCCCTGTCCGTTTCCCGGATCGATCTGGAAAGCTGCTTTAAATCCACTTCCGGCTCTTCCTCGCTGGTATCTACATATCTGGGAATATTTAAATTATAATCATTAGCCCTGATATCCTCGAACGATGCAAGATACGACACTTTATCAACCGTTTCTCTTGCATGATACAGTTCCAATACCCTGTCGATATGTTCCTCATGCATAACATTCTGCTTCTTTTCTTTTTCATACAGCCTGGACGCGTCAATAAACAATACGTCGCGCCCTTTTCTGTACTTTTTCAATACCAAGATACAGGTAGGAATGGACGTATTATAAAACATATTTGACGGAAGTCCTATCACCGCATCGATCGATCCGTTTTTGAGCAGCGTCTCCCTGATATACCCTTCCGCGGCTCCCCGGAATAAAACGCCGTGGGGCAGAACAATCGCCATGGCGCCTGTCTGCTTTAAATGGTAAAACCCATGTAATAAAAACGCATAATCCGCTTTTGACTTAGGGGCAAGCTTCCCCCCATAATCCATAAACCGCTCATCCTGTTTAAACCCTTCCGCGGCGGACCAATGGGCCGAATAGGGCGGATTCATGGTTACAACATCGAACTCCGTCTCTTCGTCCACAGGCCAGTCAGCATCAAGGGTATCCCCATTGCGCAGATGCTGGTTTTCGGGCAGGACTCCGTGCAGAAACATATTCATGCGCGCCAGATTATACGTGGACGGCATAAGCTCCTGTCCATAATACTGAATGTAATCAGGCTCTTTTGAATAATTCCTGCAGCTCAGCATCAGCGAACCGGAGCCCATGCACGGGTCGTATACCTGTAATCCCCGTTTCCCTTCCTGCCCCGATATGGCAATCCTGCAGAGAATCTGCGCGGGGCCGTGCGGCGTATAGAATTCTCCGGCCTTTTTGCCCGTTTCAGATGCAAACTGGCCGATCAGATATTCATATGCGTTGCCAAGGACATCCCCTTTTGTATGGATCATGTCCACACCTTCCAGTACCCTGATGACCTCCGCGATCGTAGCGCTCTGCTTCTGGTCATTGGCGCCAAGCCGGTTTGAGTACAGATCCACATCTGCAAACAGGCCGTTAAACAACGCATCCGACGCCTCGATACGGTTAAAAGCCGCCTGCAGCTTTTCTCTGTTAAAGGAATTATTTTTAACTGCATTTAAAATACTTACATAAGTCATATCCGGATCCAGCGTATAATACTTTGATTCCTTTATCTCGCTCAGCAAATCTTCGGCGTCGTCTGACCCCATCGCTTCTTCATACGCGCGCTGCGCTTCTTCAAGGCTGTCCGGATTTTTGTCCTCAAGAAGATCGTATACTTTCACCAAATATGAATCAGACAAATATTTATAAAAAACCAGTCCTAACAGATACGTCTTGTACTCATTTGCATCCATTTTCCCCCTGAGCACATCCGCGCCGCTCCATAGTACCTGCAATAAATCTTTTCCTTCAGCCATAGCTAATTTTCCTCCATGTTACGTATCACTGTCATCGTAAATTTTCTTAGAATGGATGAAAACAGAGTGTTCACAACTTCTCAGGGTGGTAACGCTCCATTGGTTTGCTGTTTCCTGATAGACTAAATCAATTCCCTTTCTTACAATATCGGTTTTGGACATACTGGTTCTTTCCATACAGAATTTTAGCTTTTTCATATCATCATCGGACAATCGAAAACTTTCTCTGTTGTTCTTTGGAGCCTCTGTCGGTCTGCCCATTTTTTTCTTTTCTATTTACATCACTCCCTATCAATGGCAATATACTTACACTCAGAATCTCGCTGCGCCTGATTTTTGTTCTGCACTCTCGAAGAAATACCCGGCGCAATCTGGTAAATTTATTTCTGCACAGTTCCTAAGCCCGCTCTTTTTGCTATTCCTTTATTCCCGCGAGCAACGAGCCAAGTGGGCATGCTTACATACACATTTGGCGACTGCCGCGAGGGTCAACAACCCCGTTGCTTGCAGCGGGGTTGTTGACTTTGAGATTTTCTGTAACAATTCCCAGTGCTTCAAGCTTTGCCTTTGTTGTCTTTAACTGGTACTCAATTTCTTTGTCCTTATCTCCTGCCTCTCTGGTGAAAGGTACAGTACACTGGCTATAATTTATTATAATTAATGTCATGACAAAAATCAACAGGAATATAAAATTGAAAAGTCTTCTGAAAAAGCCCCGCATCCGGAGGAAAAGGATAAGGCAGCAGGCGGCAATATCATTCAACGCAGGCACAGGCAACAGCACAGGAAACAACAAAAATCCCACTCAAGCCTGTGATATCCGCTGAAGCCACCGCATATCCGAAGTTGCTGAAGATTTATAAGGAACTGAATCGCCAAAACGAGATTATCTTTGACGCAGAGAGGCAAGATAAATTATTCTCCCCTCTCTGGTAAAATTATAGGGCAAATTTTTATGCTTTTGTATTTTCATGAACGAAACGGATTTCCTGATTTTAATGCTTGTTAAATTTTAATACACTTATACTTCCTGTATCTGCATTTCCTGAATTTGTTTGTGTACTTCCATGCCTCGTTTATTATAAAAATCACGTCTTTCCTGCGGTGTCATGTCTTTTGTGATATTATAGTTATATTCCCTTATTTTGTGGATATCCTCGATAGTAAAGTCTGGACTGATTATCAACTTATCCATAGTCATACCTCGCTTTCCAATAATACAGATGGATTGATAATTTCAACCGGTTTATAGCCCCTTAAATTGGTGATGGCTCTTATGCCTCTAATGGTCTTAATATTAACAATATGCTTAAAATTCCATGATATAATGCAGTCACAACCGTATATGACTGCGGCAGCGATATGTTGGCAGTCATCATAACTCTTTTTTGTCAAGATCCCCATATCAATAATCTGCTGAGCAACAGATGACATGGAATCTGTAATCTGGATAGGTGTATAATTTATCTGTTTCAAATATTGATACATCCGGGTTTTCTTTGGCTCTTTACAATCTGATATTTCCTCTAATGTGACAGTAGACAGATATACGTCATATTGTCCGGCTTTAAACTTTTCCCACAATTTTCTCGTATCTGCCATCTTTTCAGGCGCATCTTCCTGTAGCAAATGGCTAATAACCGATGTGTCCAAGTAGACCTTAAGATTTTCCATAAGCATCTTACTCCTTTAATTCGTCTGTTTTTGGCTTTCTTTAGACCAAATTCGCTTTATATTTTTACCGCCTTATATCATTGGCATATGCTGCAATATACAAATAATGTACATTCATTTTCATAAATATTGTAACATTCATTTGCCGCTTTTGCAATCAGACGAGTCCATTATTTCAGCATTATTGCTATAAATTTAAGCACATGTATTCACCACATTTTTAACGGAATTGTATGAGGTTTCAGGCATTTGCAGAACTGTTACAGCGGTTTTTCTTTCAATATCTATGCAGCCGTCGATTGTCCATCCCTGACAGCCAACCCGCAAAAATCTGGCTGCCTCTGCTTCAGACAGTCGAACTGAGATCCACAAACCTCTTCTGCACCGCAAAATCCCATATATCCGGCCCCCGCAAAAGCTCAATAAAACGTTCTGTGCTCCTGCCGTCGCCAAACTGCTTCGCCTCAAAGCGGTATTCCTGCGCATGGCCGATCGCCTCTAAAATCTCCTCCCTGTTTTCATCCACATGCTGTAAATTCCGGGTTTTTTCCAGGCTGTACCGCCCTTCCTGCCTGCTCCCGATGTCAATGGCCGGGATCCCGTACACGCTGCTCTCCCGCACCCCCGCGCTTGAATTCCCGATCATAAAATCCGCATGCTTTAAAAGCGTCAGGAAATATTCAAACCGCAGCGAGGGATACAGGCAGAACCGCCGCTCTCCTTCCATCCGCTTATACTCATTCAGCAAAATCTCGGATCCCTTATCATTATTCGGATAAATCACAATATAATTCCGCCCGGATTCCAGGAGCGCGTCCACCACCTCCTGGATCTTTTTCCCCAGGTTCGGGTAGTCGGTTGTAACCGGATGGTACATAAAAATTCCGTAATGTCCATAGGGAATATCATACCTGGCCTTCGCCTTATCAATCGAAGGGAGCGAGCCTGACAGCATGATATCAATATCCGGCGAGCCAATCACATGGATCCGCCGCGCCTCCTCCCCGAGCTGCACAAGCCGCTTCCCGGCCTCCTCATTGCACACCAGGTGCAGGTGGGCAAACTTGGAGATCGCGTGGCGGATCGATTCGTCAATCGTGCCCGACACCTCCCCGCCCTCGATATGCGCCACCCGGATATTGTTCAGGGCCCCCACCACAGCCCCGGCCAGGGCGTCGATCCGGTCCCCGTGGACCACCATCAGATCCGGGCGGATCCGCCCCGCGAACCCGGTCAGGTGGCAGATCACATCCCCGAGGTTATAGCTCATGCTGTCTGTGTGGATCTGGGCGAAATCCGTGTAGACATTCCGGTACCCATCTTTTATGATCTCCCGGTATGTACAGCCGAACACCTCCATCAGGTGCATCCCGGACACGTAAATATACGCCTCAAATTCCCCGGCCCGTTCCACCTCCCGGATCAGCGGCTTGAGCTTCCCGTAGTCTGCCCGGGTACCCGTAATAAATAAAATCTTCTTCATCTGCGTATCATGCTTCTTTCCAACTGCACATCCTCCCCGATATCGCAGGCCGCTGTCTTTCCCAGCACCGCCTCATACTCCTCCGCCCGGATTTCCCCGGCCCCCGGCGGCTCATGCGGTCTGTGAAATGGCGTTCCACCAGCCCGGCCCCCAGCGCCATGGCCGCGATGCAG
>NZ_CALPCY010000090.1:0-11104 GCF_943193115.1 Otoolea muris | reverse complement strand
AAATTTCTTTTCCTGCACGATATTCAGTTGTCAATTTTCAGTTAGAATCACATTCATTGAGATTCCGAGAAGTTATATGGACATCCGCCTTCAGCCTTATCTTCAGTTCCTCTACATCAAGCCACTCTTTATTTGTCCCTGAACTATACTCAAAACCGGCTGTAACCGGCCTCCCCCCTTTAATCAGCATACTTTCATTCCACCAGTCAAAATGTGGGTATATGATATAATTCTTTTCATATTCATATGTACGTATAGAGTCTTCTTTAGTTATCATTATCTCGTGAAGCTTTTCTCCCTCACGGATCCCTGTCTCCAACAAATTACACTCCGGCAGCATAGCCCTTGCTAAATCTGTAATGTGAAAAGAAGGGATTTTTGATATAAAAACTTCCCCTCCATAAGACTTCTCCAAAGCTTTTATAACCAGCTCCACCCCCTGTTCAAGGCTAATCCAAAATCTGGTCATCCTATAATCTGTAATAGGTAATTCACTTCCTCCGTTGTCTATGATATCCTTAAAATACGGGATCACGGATCCACGGCTGCCCGCCACATTCCCGTACCGCACAACAGAAAACCGTGTCCCATTTGCTCCGGAATAAGAGTTCGCTGAAATAAAAAGCTTGTCCGATACCAGCTTAGTCCCTCCATACAAATTGACTGGATTCACTGATTTATCTGTAGATAAGGCCACTACTTTTTTTACGCCAGTGTCCAGGCTCGCATTAATAACATTAATCGCCCCATTAACATTTGTCTTTATTGCTTCAATTGGGTTATATTCGCATGCCGGAACCTGTTTTAATGCCGCTGCATGAATGACATAATCCACACCATTCATGGCTCTCTTTAATCTCCCTTCATCACGGACATCCCCAATAAAAAAGCGAAGAATATCTGAATACCCTTTGTATTCGTTTTCCATGATAAACTGCTTAAATTCATCTCTTGAATAGATAATAATCTTTTTAGGAACATAATTTTTAAGTGCATAATTAACAAAATGATGCCCGAAAGATCCCGTGCCGCCAGTTACCAAAATGGTTTTATTATTTAACATTTTACCATTCCCCTCATTTTCCTTATATACTAAGCACTCGCTATTTGCAACAATTGAGGCTCTTCTGGACGCTGCATCTGTATATAGCCTCAAATCACTTTATCCAAATCGGCCCTGGGAAAAATATCAAGTTTTCCCCCTCTTGTCGCATTGCAAATCCTGATTCCATGCAAATCCGCGTATTGTTTCGCCGCCCTGTAGCCATCCATGATTGCGTCAATTTCTGTAAATATTCCGAAATGCTTACGAACCTCTTCTGGAAGCGCCATCCCCTGCCTTTCCTCCATCTGCTGTATCAAATGATTATAATCCCTTATATCATTTCTCGTTATACTTCCATCCGAATGCCTCTCTATGGAATAAGAACAGTCCATCCCTAAAAGATAAATTTCTTCAAATCCCATATAGACCGCTAACTGCAGCATCATATAGGTAACGCTTCCGGATGAATACACCTGTCTGCTGCAGTCACCACTAAATAAAGGAAGACCTTGTTTTCCGTCTCTCCCCCTGACATCCTTCACATAATACAAATTTCTGATATCTTTACAATCCCGGAATGCAAATCCCTCGCTCATGATACTTGTAAAAAAAGCTTCGCAGTTCGACGCCAGCCACTCCACATCCTCTTTCTCTGACATCATCTTTTTACAAAAAGACTCATCCCAGGCACAGTGAAAGGTCGGCCTCCAGGACGTATGTTCATACAGCGCATAGATGGAATTGCTGGCAAATGTAATCTCGCCCTTCAGCTTTTCCAGATCCTCTATGGTAAGGCTCGGGCCGTTTCCAATTATAAAGCACCTGTTTCCCTTATACAGGCCCTCATATCTTTTCAGCTTTTCCGTATACCCCTTCCAGTGTACCGTATCCTCGTAACACTCATAAATCGTGTTTTTTGTCTCATATAGCACGAGGCGATCTTCCCGGACGCCGCAGTCTATCAATTCTTTCATCATCTCGTCTCTGTATATGTACGAAGAGATGATATAATATGCATCTTCGTTTCCCGCTTCCCGGTAAGAAATAACCTTTTTTCCATGGATCGGCCCCTGCCTGCTGTTTCTGTCAACATAGCCTTCCCAGGCAATCTGATGCTTATCAAAATACCTTCCGAAAATTTGTCCATACGTTCCCGCCCCTACTATATACACGTTTGTCAGGGGCCGTGACTTTGCCAGATCAATAAACTCATTTATATCCATATCCAAACTTTCCTTATAACACCTTATTTTTTCTTTCTTGATTCAGGGAGCGCATATAATACCGTTTCGGACTGGCCATACCAGTATTGTCTTATATAAAACGCATATTCATGTTTCACCATCTCTTCAATCAACAACGGGATTTCAAAAAAGTCTTCGCGCTTATGATAAATACAGATTGTCAAAACAGGTTTATTTCTCTTTATCATCTCCTCTGCTCCCAGCAGCGCCTCTTTTTCAGCTCCCTCAATATCCATTTTTATAAAACTGACTGGTTTCCCCTCAAGTATTTTATCTAATGAACAGCAGGGAACCTCTGTCCCTTCCGCCTCCCCTATATAACTTCCCGCATTCTCTGATACGAATTTAAGCCTCCCTTCCGTCTTCCATACCGCATAATTATAAGCAGTAATTCGTTCAGCCTTCCCGGGCTTTTTTATATTTTCGGTTAATTCATGAAATATATCCGCCTCCGCCTCAAAACAATAATAATTCCCGTTCCACCCCGGAAATGCCTGAAAAAACTGTCAACCGTGTCGCCTACATAAGCGCCTGCATCTACAAATCCATCTTCAAAAGAATACCCCCGCAATAACTCCCTGTCGAAATATTGATGCTCTTCTTTATCCACCGCCCATTTCATCTCGTCCAGCCATCTGACCTTTTTCGTTATCCTGTAATTAAGAATACACCTGTATATATGCTTAGATTTCTCATCTTCTAATTGCTGATATACGGATTCATATTTCGCGATATTGGATTGTATAAACGCCTTTTCTTCATGATTATGCAGGGAAATACCGGCTGGTTGAAAAAAATAAATATCCTTTTCTTTTTTTCCTAACCTTAATCACTGCTCTTTTATCACATCATATGCTGTGCTGGAAATGATCACTAAAGCATCCGGCCATCGTCCCTTCATCTCTTCGGAAGACATAACCGGCAATCCCAGGTAGCAGGCTCCGGTTTTCATCTCATTATTGTCGCAAAACGCCCTGACTCTGCCTTCTTCATTATGAGCTCTCAATAATTCCAATGTCTGTCTCCCGCCAATCCCGGCGCCAAAAATGATAATCTCATGATACGAATCCACTTTCTCCAGCAGATTGCCTTCATATTCCTCCGAGCCGTCTGACCAATCTAATAATTCTTGCAATTTTTTTGTCTGCATCATCTGTCTTTCTCCCCGCTACCTTCATAAGCGCAGACATCTTTCACGATCTCGCACACAATATAATCCGACTTTTTCTGCTGTTCCAGCTCCGAAATCCAGGCCCTGTCCATTGTCTTTGTGATAAAATCATACCCCTTGTGCCGCCCCGGCTGCCTGTTCAGAAGCCAGTAAACAAAATTCCCCAGCCCATACCGCTGGTAATACCTGACACCGAATCCGGTTATCCCGCACCTTTCGGCCATGGCCGCAAAACTCCCTTCTGACAGCACCCACGGATGCTGCGTGCTGAACAGGAAGCTCTCGTACGCGCCGCCCAATACCTCACGCATGACCGGCGCGTCCGTCGGTGTTCCTATGAAAGCCTTTCCTCCGTTTGACAGCAGGGCGTACGCCTCCTCTAAAAACGTCTGCGGATCTTCCACATGCTCGATCACATCAAATGAGACTATCACATCCACCTTGCCCCGGTATTCCTCTAACGCCTCCTGCGCATACCCGAATACGGTATACCCTCTCTTTCGCATGGACTCCCGGTATGTCTCTGACGGCTCTATTGCAATCACCCTGGCTGCGACTGCCTGTATGTAATCTAAAAACGCCCCTGCGCCGCAGCCGATGTCCGCCACGGTCTTTCCCCGGAAGATTTCGGTTCCTGTGTACCGAAACTTTTCCAGGCTTTCCCCGTCATGCAGCCTGTAAAACGCATCCACATCCGACGTCCCTTCCAATTCGTTCCTGTAAGCCTCGCTCTGGTAATATTCCCTGCTGTCCCTCCCGCTGTTATCATGCCAGATGGTTCCGCATCTCCCGCACCGGAACAGTTTCATCTTCTCAGACGTATAATTCCCCACTCTTCCGTCGCGGATTTTTCCCTCATATGTTACCGCCGCATCTTCACAGCCGCATATTTTACATCTCATCCTCTTATTCCCTCACATCATCCGGTTTTACCTGACCGCCCGAAAATCCTCCGGCGTGTTTGAAAAACCTTTCCCGTTGTCTGCGCCTCACATTTTCCCGGCCCGCTTCTTTGGAACCGCATAAAGGATCGTATCCCCCGCCGAATTTTTATAATGTCTTAATTTCATCTCATACGGGCGGTCTAACGATCTGACAAAATCAGACAATGCCAATAAATCGTCCTGCAGATGGTATGCGCACACCGCCAGCCCCGGATGGTATGCCTCAATCGTTTTTCTGGCCCCTTCCAGGCACCTTCTCTCAGCGCCTTCTATATCCAGCTTGATAAAATCCAGCCTGTCCAAACCCAGATCATCGATCCGCTCCGTTACAATGCGTTCAGACCCCTGTTCCCCTATTTTCCCGGACAGGCCCGTACCGGAAAACACCATCCCGCTCCCGGTCGAGTCCCACAGCGCAGAGTGATGTACGAAGATCTGATGCGGACAGAACCGTTCTTTTTTATCCTCTATCAGCCTGCAGTTGGCGCGGCCCGCCTCAAAACAGTGCAGGCGCAGCCTTGCCCGGACTCCCCATGCTTCAACAAAGTCTTTTACCGTATCCCCGTCATAGGCCCCGCCGTCGATTATAAAATATTCCCCTCCCTCAGGGCCGCTCCCCCATATGGCCTTATCTGTATAGACGCTACCATTGCTCTTTATCTGCTCCAGACAGCTTCTGTCCCTCGTCAGCCTGTAATTTAAAATGCCGCGCAGCGTTTCCTTTGAATACTCATCCGCCAAATCCCTGCAGAGCTCTTCAAAACGCGGCAGATTTCCCCTGATATATTCCTCCTCCGAGGAAACATACTGGCAGTTTGTCGTTTCCCACGCCATGGACTTAAGGAGATTATACATATGCTTCTCCAGACCGGGATCATAAGCGGTGATCTGCCGCTGAATTTCTTCCTGCCACATGGAAGCGATGCATACCGCCGCCTCCGGGTACAGCCGGATCGCATCTTCAAAGGATAATATATCCAGAAAGTTTTGCGCCTTCCCCTGTTTCCGTTCTGAATTATCACAGAAACACCGGGGCATGATCCCGTGTTTTCTTAAGGCGCTAACCGTCCAGTCGCCGCTTCCGCCGGCCCCGAAGACGATCACGTCCTTTGCCCTTTTCAGTTCTTCGATCATACAGGTATCAATGATTTCTTTTTTTGAATGTTCAAAGTCCAGCTTCATCTTTCTGCCCTCAAATATAGTCCACATGGCCGGCTATCATCTGTGCAAATTCCAGATCCTCCATGGTATCAATATCCACAGACTCTATCTCCCCCACTTCCTGTATGAACGGGTGGAAGCCGATACGTCTCCCGTGCTTTTCCCATAACTGCCTGCTGAAAATAAAGAATGCGCTTGTCTCTGCAAAAACAGGCTCCATATCCTGGGTCCGGGGGACATTTTCGATATCATAATTAATCGGTTTTCCCTGATACCAGGCAAATGTCTGTATCCTCTTTGCGGAAAACGCCGAATCATATTCCCCGCTCAGCACATGATCCAGCGCATTTTTTAATGTCTCGCGCTTTGTAAACGGCGATGTCGTACACAGGGCGATATAGATATCGGCCTGTACGTCATTCAGGAATGCCGTATATGTGTCCTTCGCCCGGATCTCATTCCCGTCCAGCCACTTCTCCCTCTGCAGAAACTTTACGCCGGACGGAATGTACTGCCGCACTTTTTCATCGCTGCAGTATATATACACATCGTCAATCCCGTCTACCTGCAGGGCCGTATTAAGGATATGGTAACACAGCGGCCTTCCGCCTATGGGCTGGGTATTTTTATGCGGGACACGTTCGCTGTTTAACTTTACCGTAGCAAATGCAGCCACCTTCATCCTGTCTCCTCCAATGCTTTCTTAATCCTCTCCATGTGTTCCATATAGTTCATGTCGCCGTAAAACAGCGCCGCCGTCCCCAGGACAAAGTTCTCCACTCCCTTTTTGCCAAGGCGGCAGATTCTCTCCAGGTTGCACGCCCCGTCCATCCCGATGGAAAACCGGTACGCGTCCTTCAGCTTTAAAAGCTGTTCGATTTTGTTTTCCGCATACGGCAGGTATAACTGCCCCGCCTGCCCCGGGTTTACCCCCATCACCATAACACGGTCCACCACGTTTAACAGTTCCTGGATATATCCCACGGATGTCCCGGGATTGATCACAATCCCCGCCTCTAATCCCATTTCTTCGATCTTCTGCAGCGTAGTAATCGCATGGTATTCTGATTCGGGATGGATATAGATGATGTCCACGCCGCAGTCGGCAAACAGCCCGATATATCTCATCGGGTTTTCTATCATCAGATGGACCTCTGTCTTCAGACTGGTGATCCTGCATATATGCTGAATATCCTGCATCCCCATCCCAAAATACGGGACATAATTTCCGTCCATCACATCCAGATGCAATATGTCCGAACCTGCTTTTTCTAATAATTCGACCTCTCTGTCCAGATTTCCATAATTGGCGCACATCATGGATGGGCATAAATTAATCTTCCTCATGTTCTCTTATTAGTCCAGCTATCCATTCTGTAAATTCTCCTGTCCGTCCATTTTCCTCCTGAGCAGGTTGCACGGCGTCATTTCCTTAATCTTGCCGCGACGATATCGGTCAGCGCAGCGCCTGCCAGCGTCTCCCCCGGAAACAGAATCACCGCCATCCCCGGATGGAGCGGTATATCCCCGCACTCCCCAACGCCTTTCAGGATGGAAATGCATTCGATCTGCTCCCCGCCATTTTTGTAGGATCGCATGCCCTGCATCCTGCAGATCTCGTAGTTTTCTTCCCGCATCCACTCCCCGGGGGTACAGGGGCGCTTTTGGGGAACCCGGCAAAGGTCTATGCTCTCACGGGCCTTCGGGATATGTAATTCCCGCGTTTTCCCGCGCTCGTCCACCCGGTTGTAATCATAAAACCGGTATGTAAAATCACTTCCGTATTCAATTTCATATACAAGGCTTCCCGCCGTCAGGGCATGCAGGGTCCCCGCCTCTATGCAGACATAATCATCCCTCTCAACCGGAAAATGCGCCGTAACATCCTCCGTCCTTCCGTTTTCCACGGCCGCTTCAAGCTCTTCTTTTGAGCCGCACGCACATCCCGCGTAGATCCACCTGCTTTTTGGTTCTTCCAGAAAAATATAGGACTCGGTTTTCCCGTTTCTTTCATGTTCCAGCCTTTCTGCTGTCCGGGCATCCGGGTGTACCTGTATGCTTAAGTTCTCCCTGGCGTCAACCAGGGCGATGGTGAGCGGGAAGCTCTCATACGCCTCCATCCCCCAGTTTCGTTTCTCATGGGGAAATATCTGCTCCAGCGTAACGCCGGCATACGCTCCGTTCAGCGCCCTGTTTGAAAGTCCCTTATGCCCGTTCACCAGGTAAAGATGCCCTGTTTTCGCGCCGTCCCTCTTTATAAGCCTGCCTAACCGGTTCCCGCCCCAGACCGTCTCGTGTATTACAGCTTCCAAAATTATCATCTATCTGACCCCGTAACCATACGTATTTTGAACCTCCCTGATCGCAATCAGTTGCCTTAACAGATCTTCCAACATGCTTAAATGCAGCATGCAGCTCCCGTCGCACTTCGCCTCGTCCGGATTATCGTGAACCTCCATGAATATTCCGTCCACCGCCCCGGTTGCCATGGCGGCCCTGGCCAGATACGGCGCATACTCCCTCTTTCCGCTGTTGCCATGGTCTGCGCCCCCGCCGGATATCTGCACGCTGTGCGTCGCGTCAAACACCACCGGATAGCCGAAACGCTTCATGCGGACCAGCCCCGTCATATCTACGACAAGATTATTGTATCCGAAGCTGCTCCCTCTCTCGCATAACATAAGGTTCCTGTTTCCATAGTCTTCAAACTTATGGATGACATTTCCCATCTCCTCCGGGCTTAAGAACTGCGCTTTCTTTATATGAATCGTCTTTCCTGTCTCTGCCGCTGCTCTGATCAGGTCCGTCTGCCTGCACAGAAAAGCCGGGATCTGTATCACATCAGCCGCTTTTGCAATCACTTCTGCCTGCCAGGGCTCATGGATGTCGGTTGCAATCCTCACGCCCAGCTCCTGTTTCACCTTTTTTAAAATCCGGACGCCTTCCGTTAATCCCGGCCCCCGGTATTTTGCCGCGGAAGTCCGGTTCGCTTTATCCCATGACACTTTAAAACAATACTCGATCTGCAGTTTCCTGCACAGGTTCGATATCTCTTCTGCCAGATACATGACATTTTGTTCCGATTCCAGCGCGCACGGCCCTGCTATCAGAAAAAAACGATCGTCTTTTACGAATGGATTCATCATCTGCTTCTTCCCTTTCACTGTTATGATGCCTGGAGCGTGTCTGAAAAAATGCCCTCAGCTATTCCTGAAGCAGGTCATCCAGATTTACCCGTTCAAAGACCTCCAGATACCCGCCCCGGGTCGCATTGTAAATTTTGATTCCCCTCTGCTCTGCATACTCTTTCAGCTTCCCGTAGGCATTGACAACCGCCTCGGACGCCGTCACGTATCTCGCCACGTCATACGTCGCCCCGTATACATGTGTTTCCTCTTCTTTTGGCTCATTAAAATGGCGGAATCCTGTTTTTGCATAGGAGTTGTCACATCCCAGTAAATAAATTTCTTCAAAGCCTTCATACATCGCCAACTGCAGACTGATGGTCGTTACTGAGCCGCTGTTATACGCATACTCCGAAAAATCATCGGATATCAGTCCCCGTTCCCATGTGCTCTTGGTAAAAATCGAGTGATAGATATAAAATTCCTCTGTCAGGCTGTCATAATCAAAATCGATGCTTGCATCCGCTATGAACTTCTGCTTCACATCCATGTCCCTGATAGCTGACCCGAGATGGTTCATGACATCCACGTCTACCACCACATATTGATCCGGCCTCCAGTCCGTCTTGTCAAATCCTTTAAAAATGGTATTGACACCGATACAGAATTCATGGCTGCGTTTCAGTTTTTCCAGATCAGCAAACGTCAGGCTCGGGCCGGTGGCCACAATAAAGCACCTCTTCCCTTTGTATTTGTCCTTCATGCCGGCAATCTCCGGGTTCCTGTAGTCAGGTATAAACCGCTTCCAGTCATATAGATCTCTTGTCTTCCAGCCGTGGATCCGGCTGTCGCACTCATCCTCGCGGATCGTCTCCAATATCGTTGTATCCGCCTCTATCTCATCCAGTTTTTTCACTGTAATGAACGGGAACATCCGCCCAAACGATTCCAGGCGCTGTCCGGATATATCGCGGCCGAATATCAGGCCGGCGCATTCATGGCCTGAATGTTCTAAATATTCATACATTAACACACTGTATAGCGTATGCCCGTAGACGGCTACTTTCGTCTCAGCTACCTTTAAGTTGTCCAGATACTTCCTGGCGCGCTTCCATCCATATCCGATCAGCTCCGGCGGACATTCATTGTACTCAAAAAAGAAGATCTCTTCCTTATCTAACATTTCAACAATGGATTGCCCCATTGATAATGAGACCAGGATTGCATAGTCTGAATAATGCGTTTTATAATATGCAAAGTCAATGATCGGCCGGCCATAAAAGGTCTGGCCGGCCTTTTTCGGGTCCGAATCAATGAATGCCGCAATCCTGTCTGTTCCGAATATTTCGGCCGCTATGTGCCCGCGGTCGCCGGCTCCCCACACAACAAATGTTACCATCCTGCTTCCCTCTCTATCTTATTCTCTGGATCGCTGCAGTTTTCCCGCTCTGCCTGCCTCGCCCGGCGGTAAAAGGTGCCCCGCGAAAACCCGCACAGCTTTGCCGCCTCCTCCACGCTGATCTCCCGGGAAGCCCATCTTTTGTACACCGGATAAAAGTTGTCCGGCGTCGGCAGGGGGCTGCGGCCAAACCTTGTACCCTCGCGCTTTGCCCTTTCAATCCCCTCGCGCTGCCTGCGCCTGCGCGCGCTTTTATCTGCCTCTGACACATAGTTCAGCATATCCAGCACGATATCCGCGATCAGGCTCCCGTACTGCAGCTTTCCGCGCCTGGTGTCAATCAGGGGCGTCTCCAGGATGGAGACGTCGGCGCCCTTTTCCTTTGTCAGCAGCCCCCACTCCCTGCGGATCTCAGGGTACGTGTCCCCAAGCGCGCTTAAGCAGCGGATATACAGCAGATCGCCCGGCCTCAGCCGGCTAAAGAGCCTCCTGTATTCCGGCCTCTCCCCGGCGCTTCCCGTCTCCACATCCGCAAAAATGTGCTCCTCCTCTACCTGCATCTCGCGCATGACGGCTGTCTGCTCCCGTTTGTCCGCGCCGCCCGGAACGATCCGGCAGTATGCATAAACCTCTCCCATATATCGTACCCCCATCATTCTTTGGCCCTGGCATTTCTCAAACACGCTCCAGGCCGCATAACCGGAAACTGTCCCACAATTTATGCTATTTGAAAACAGACATATCCTGTCCAGTTATGTATACCTTTCTTTATAGGGAATTTCCTGATGGGATTCCGTCAGAATTAACAAAAGATGGGCTTATTTTTCTTGATTTTCAGCCGACAATAGTATAAAATAGACATGTTTTTGAAAAGAAAAAGGAGTTCAAAAATGTATACATTTTTGAACTCCCTTATAATAATAACAAAAACGCACGATCCCCCCCCAGACTGTCCGAAAACCCTGATCTTCATCCATTTGAAGTCATTTTGGACACTAAAAAATCAGGTTCATCG
>NZ_CALPCY010000089.1:0-12091 GCF_943193115.1 Otoolea muris | reverse complement strand
CGGGGTATTTGACCCTCGCGGCAGTCGCCAAATGTGCATGCAAGCATGCCCACTTGGCTCGTTGCTCGCGGGAATAATACCTGTGAGAGTATTTTTGCTTCCATGCAGGATCCCGATCACACTGTCTCTTCGTTTCTCACGCCCCGTTTTCGTTTTATAAAAAGGCGGTTCTTCATCTATAGCCAGGAATTTATTCAGTTCTTCTGCCCATTGTTCCAGCAGAGCCTTACTTTGCAGCAGGATCAGTGTATTTACTTTTCTTTCCGCTATGAGATAACTGCACACCACTGTTTTGCCGAATGCAGTAGCCGCGCTTAAAACGCCATGGTCATGCTCAAGAAGTCTGCGCGCTGCCAAATCCTGCTGTGTCTTCAAGTCTCCCCGAAAGGATACCCGGATTGGCCTTCCCTTTTCTCTCTGATCTTCTGTCTCTACTTCGATCCCCGCCTCTTTTGCGGACAAAACCAGATGATCTCTTAAGCCCCGGGGAATAACGATGTAACCATCCACATCCTTTCCCATATACACAGCGCTGAAATTATTATAGTTGGAATAGCCTAACCGTTTATTTTTATAAAAGACAGGATTATCAAAAGCCGCCATGCTCCTGATCTGGTTCTGAAGACTGGGCATCAGATTCAGGGTGTCAACATATATCCCATCGCCCAGTACAATGTGCATTTTCCCCACAACATCGGTTTTTACAAAACCGTCTTTTTTCTTCCATGGCTTTGGCCTGTTCTGCATTGTCACAGCAGCAGGTATACCCGCTGCCTGTGCCAGTTCTCCCTGCCATTTCGCCATAAGACGCTCTATGTCATCGGTTCCAAGCTTCTCTGTCTGATTTAACAAAATATCCCATTGATCCGGATAGGCATTCCAGTTTTTATCCACAAATGCACTGTTACCGTCTTTGAGCGCCCTTCCCTGCAGCGGCAGCGCGATTAGATTTCCGATACCGCTTGTCACGTCCTGGGAAGGATACATCCGGTCATAATAATGGAAAGACTTTAAATTGATGGAAGCGGAGCCTTTATCCAACAATAAAAATCCAAAGTTTCTTGCCAATGGCGCAGATACAGGTTTCTTAAAGAAAATCCACACATGGGCGCCTCTCCCCGACCGGGAGCGCTCCACCAATGGTTTAATACCATTGATCTCGCACATCATCCTGAGGGCATCCACCTCATCATGCCACTCTTCATCCGTATTCGCGAAATCTGTCTGTTCCGCGCCTTTTTCATGATTATCAAAATCGAATACGATAAACCGGCATGCGCCATCTTCAAGAAGGGGATACACTCCTAACACATCGGATCCATCTTTTTTCATCCCAAGCAAATGGCTTATGATTTTCTCCAGTGTAAGCTTTGTCCAGTCCTTATTCCCACATGTCTCACAGCTCTGCTTCCCGCCCCGATTTTTGGGGCAAAGACTGTCATTCCAGCGGTTATTACACTGCGGAAAATATCCGCCCTTCGCTCCTCTCCTGGCATATACATCGGTCCTGCCCCAGAACATGGAAAAGTATCGGTTTGCCAGATCTTTGGTGATATATTGACTCAAAATACGTCCTCCCTGATCCGGATCGTATTCTTGAAGGTTTTCTATTTTTTCCGCAAATACATTTTCCGTATCATATGGAATATTGGCTTTGTCCAGTTGCTCTTTCAGTCTTTTATTTTCATCCTGAAGGCTCCGTACTAATTTCCGGAGCGAATCCAGATTATATGCTTCAATATTCATGAAATCTACACTCCCGCGATGTGCATAAATACTAATTCAAATACTTAGGCAAATCCTGTGTCGTATCCCCCATTTTCAAATATTTTGGCTGTTGTCAGAGGGCTTACGTGATAAGAAAATTTTAAATTTTCCATGATACGCGTGTTATATGGGCTGCAAAAGGATTTCAGATGGGGTAAACGCAGGAATACCAAAGCCTTCAAAATCTCTTTTGTTTCGGGTGGCAATAGAATCGCAATGTATTGATTGGGCACAGGCAGCAACGAGACAATCCTCCTTTTATTTGAATGATTTATATTATATGCGATTTTAGTAGTTCAATCAATAAAATCATGCGAAATAAGAAAAAATAGTTTAAAATTCGTTCGATATTTAAAAAAATTTTGTATATTTGGCCCTATCTAGTTTCATCCACCTCGCATTTCTTAATAAAACATGAAATATTTTGACCTTTTTATATCTAACAATATTCACGGGGCAATCCCCCTTTGATTTCCGGTTTTTGTGCGTGGCACCCCACGCCTGTTCCCCAGCTGATTGGTTTCAGAGATTTCTACCTCCCCTCCCATCATTTTTTATTTTGATTGACATTGTAAACTATATTGTCTATAATAAAGAAAAAAGGAGGTAGTCAAATGGCAACAACCCCAACTCAGATTCGAATCGATGCCAGCATAAAACAAGAAGCTTCAGCTCTTTTCAGCCGGCTCGGACTGGATATGTCCAGTGCAGTAAATATATTCCTGCATCAATGCGTCCTTCGCGGCGGGCTTCCTTTTGCCGTGGAGGCGCCGGCATACAGCCAGAAAACCCTTGATGCCATGGCAGAAGCCCGCCGTATTTCCCGCGATCCTGACGTCAAAGGATATTCCAGTATGGAAGATTTAAAAGCGGCTCTTGACGATTGATGTACCAGGTTAAATTTACCACAGCCTACAAAAAGGCTTATAAGCTCATGAAACAACGCGGGCTGGATATCTCTTTGCTGGACCAGATCGTTGACCTGCTGCGTCAGGGCAGGCAGCTCGAAGAACGGTACTGCGACCATGGACTGACCGGAAACCTTGCGGGTTTTCGGGAATGCCATATCAAACCGGACTGGCTGTTAATCTATCTCATCGAAAATGATATTTTAACGCTGACCTTAATCGATACCGGTTCACACGCAGATCTTTTCAAAAAATAAGGCACAGGCAGGTAATTCCATCTTTGCGGGTTTTCCTGCCTGTTATTTTTTCTGCCACCGGTCGTACTTCTCGTAGCGGCGGTTCTCCTGTTTCCCATGCTCCTCACAGAACCGGCTCTCCGTCAGACGGGGACAGCCGGGGAAGGAACACGGCCTCTTCAGTTTCCCTGGCATTGCCCTCACCTCCTTGCGGCATAAAGAAAGCCCCCGCAAAATTCCAATGCTCCCGCGAAGGCCCTCTTGATATTTTTTCACCTTATCAGCATACCACGCCGAAACGGATAAATCATCTCACAAAGTGGACATTATGGTTTCCCGAGCAGCAGGGTGGTCAGCTTTGCCAGGGCCCGGTTCTTCCTCTGGTATGCGGACGCCCGCTCATTCCCGAAGCAGTCCGCCACGTCCTCCGCCGCGCTGCTGCCGTATTCGTTGTTCTCACTGTAGAACGCATCCAGCACATAGCGGTCATCCTCCGAAAGCTCCTCCCATGCCGGGACGAACCACGCCATGTATTCCATTGCCTGCCGGTACCGCTCCCGCAGGACGCTGATCTCATCCATGTCCTTCCGCCATCCTGTCCTCTGCGGCATGTGGGTTGTGCGCGTGGGGCATCCCGGCAAACTGCGGGCTGCTGATCCCTCCCATTTTTTCATATGCCGCCTTTATCTCATCGTCCGTGTGTTCAATGATGAACTTCATGCTGCCGTAATCCTTCGCCGCGTCTGCCGCCGCTGACTTCTTATCCAGGTACTTCCTTGCGATTCCCATAACCTGATACCTCCAAAAGAAAATTTTTTACTGTTTCCGAATTGTCACTGGTTTTCATCCTTTGGCTCAGAAACTGTTCCAAAGAAAAAAGGCGGGTGGCCTCCCCCATCCCACCCCGGGATTGATGGCTGCCACCCGCCTTTTCCTGCCCTCCTGGCTATCTTACTTACTTGTACGGATTACTCATCTGGAAGCCCCTCCTGGTACCTCACGGCTGCCACCTTTGCATACATGTCACCGTCCGCATAATACGTTGTCTGGTCACTGTATACCTCAATGGCCACCGGCTTGCTCCTCACATACCCCAGCGGCGGCTTTAACTCCGCAAGGACGTACACGCCCGCCCCGATGGGCTGGCCCGTTTTAAAGTATCCCACGTTCTGCCCGCCGTACTCCAGGCTGCCCTGTGTCCCAGGATCAGCCATCTCTACATCCGCCCGGGTAGTCCATACCGTCATCTGGCCGGTCCTCCCGCCCTGGCCGTCATACAGGCTGACACGCCCGGACTCAATGCAGACTGGCGTGCCCCTTGGCACGATGCCGCTGTAGAGATGCCCCGGATCCTCCATGGACTCATTCAGGGCTGTCCTCCGTTTAAAGGGCGTGATGTCCCGGGCCTTCATGGCTTCCAAAAACTCCCTGCTTCCCACGATCTCCGTATCCTGCAGGTAGAACTTCGCATCCCCTGGCCTGAACTGCATCAGGAACCTGGCCCTCTCGTCCGGATCCCCAATCAGCATCCAAGACTTTTCGTCCTAACTGCCTGGGAAAGACACCGTTGAATATTATACATTAGTTAATTATTATTGCTGCATAGCACGAATTTCAATAAATCCATCACCACTCCAAGTCATATCATGGCCTTCATCAAAGTTTATCCAGCATCCAGTGCCAGTTGAATAAGTCCCGCCATATCCTCCTTTAAACCCTAATCCCAATCCATACAAATAACTCTCAATAGCATCTCCGGAAGAAAGGCTACTCTTATAATATTTAAACAAAAGCTCCCCATCTTTTGAAGTTGGTCGTAATGATTTCATGCCACCGCCCATATTCGGGTAATCTATAGTAAATCCATTGGCATACATGACATGTATTTCGTTTGAATTCTCTCCAAAAACTTCCATTTCCCCGAATTTGGCATTTTCTTCCCTAGAGCGTGTTTGAAAATTGCTTTCTGGTAGCTGTGCGTGCCACTTTGTGGGAGATTTGTGCCAAATGAACGCGGCGTAGTGGGCTACGTTAAGTGAATTTGGCACAAATATACCGCGAAGTGGGGCGTGCAGATGCCAGGAATGAATTTTCAAACACGCTCTAGTATAATACGATTTAAATAACCTTACAAAATCATTTTCTAAAAACTTTGTAAATAATATGGATTTTAAAATAATAATGTAAAGAAATTAAAATCGATCTATACTAGTATTTTCTACCATCTCCAAGGCAATGTTACTAACACCTTGGGCGTTGTACGTATTCTCAGGTGCATAAACCGGAGTTGCAGGCTGCGTTAGCACTACCCCATTTACCATCCGCGCACCTTCCTCATTGACCGTGTAGCCTTCCGGAGAAACGCCGTCCGTAAGCAAATAGCCTCCAAACTTTCCATGTTTCTGCTTGAATGATAACTCCCTTTATCGCCCATTCGCTTTTATCTTATCCCATTTACAGGAGCTTTCTGTCAAATTTCATATGCCTTCGTCTTCCCCGACGTTTTCTGCCCCTTCAAATGCCGCCCCACTTGCTCCGGAGTCCACGCCTGCCTCTTTTGCATCTGTTCCGCCAGCCGCAGGGATCTCCACAACCGTGCCGCCTCCCTGCCTGATCAGTCCCAGCATGCCATCCGCCGTGTCAAACCATCTCACTGAGCTTCTCTCCCGCCTCCTCCGCAGTCAGGCCGTCACGCTCGCAGGCTTTCCCGTACTCAATGAGCTCTTCGGCTTTGTCTACGAGCCCGGACGGATCAGCCTGCCCGGAAGCCACCAGGCCCTGTGCGGCGCCATAGTTGTCCATGATGATCTTGTATACATGGACCATGGTGTCCCAGTCCTCGTCAGAGACATATTCCACATATTCCATCTCCCCCATTTCCATCACGATCTCCTCTGCGGTTTCCGCCGGTGTCTCCTTATCCATGGATGACTTGGCGCATCCTCCTGCTGCCAGTGCCACAGCCAATATGGCGCATACCGTCCCCTTTCCTGCTCCCATAGCGTTTTTCCTCCTATTTTTTACGGCCGTTTTGCCGCGGCTGATCCGGTTTCATAGGAAGTATGGCGCATCTTTTTCCGTTATCGTTTTTGCGGCAATATATCTGTTTTCTGGTACTTCTGTGATACAGATGCTATACATGCCAGCATTTTGCTTATCCGCAAAATATCTGGCAAAAAACAGCCCAGGGCCATGTCCGGCAATATGCCCAGCCCGCTCCTGCAGACGACGGTTTCCCTGCCGTTTTCCCACACATCCCAGCCCGGGCTGTCCAGTCCAGAATGTTCCAAGCCAGGCATTGCCAATCCCGGATATTCCGGGCCAGTTAAGTCCGGGAACAGGCGTATCCGCTGGATTTGCGTTCCCTGCGCTTCCTTCATATCCGTTTTCCTCCTTGTGTTTCCCTGCCAGTATGGGTGATCCTGGCGGGGCAGATTTTCTGCGTGTAAAGAAGATCCAGGCGGTTTTCCGCGGCATTTCCCCAGGGGATGGAATGCAGCCCCTGCTCAGGGCATAACGCATATTCAGTTTTTGTGCAAAAGCGCTGCCGGCAACAGCCGCGCTGCTTCCCGCACATATCGAGAAATCCTGACACTCCGGCACCTTGTGCGTCTCACATATAGCAGCCCATGCCGCCGGACAGTTGGCGCGTTTTTCCGGCACAAAAAAACAGGCGCCTTGCGGTTACCTGTTTTTATGGAAGTCAAGTCAAACATTATACCACTTCCGTTCACGCTCCGTTCTCCACAGACTGGTAATCAATGTCGATCGGTTCGTCCGCCAAAACGGACGTATATTTACGGAAAAGCTCTGCAACATCCTCTTCCGTTTCTAATTTTATCTGGTTTTGCCGATTCCAGGGATACTCCGGGCAGAACAACAAGTAGTCCTTTTCCTCACAACTGTCGCAAGCCTCAAATTCTACATTTTCCGCCTCCAGGATCACTTTTTTCAGGATGGTAGCTAACCCAAGCTCGAAATCCTGATCAAATCCCATATAGTCATCATAATCTGGATTAGTGATTCCACACCCATCCAGCCATTCCTGGATGTCTTCCTGCAATACTGGCGCCATTGCCAGCAGGTTCCGGATACATTCCACAGAAGGTCTGCCAATGTCGGAAACGCATATTCCATACCCATAAGTATGCCAAGATGTATAACTCATATAATCACCCTCCTGTCCCTCTGCTACACCATTATAATTTTCTTCTGCGCCGTAGAATACAGGTATGCATGATCAGCCAGCATTTCCTCCGGCAGCACTTCTGTCTGGTTGATCTTCCGGATCACCGCCTGGAGTTCATCTGGCCCCATGCCTGACACCGGGGCCAGCAGAAATTCATGGATGCTGCTTGGAATCAGGTAAAAATCCCCGCCCATTATCTCCGCACAGGATTCCAGGATGCCCGGGTATAAGATGACTGCCGCACCCATGCGTTTGTCCTTGCTCGTCAGGATGTACAGCATTGGCGCGCCAATATCCTTTACGGTCTTCTCCATATCCTCGGCCGGGACTCCTGTTATGCCAGTTATGGCATCGAAGATGCTATGGAATTCCGCGGGTGCTTTCGCCTGCATATTTGCAAGCGCATCCCTGAACAACTCTGTGATGCCAATGCCCCATTTAGCAAGTAAGTTGTTGGTGATGCCCGTGATCAATCCCTGCCCGCTGTCTGTCATTACGTAGAACGGGATGCTCAGGTCATGGAACGGTATGTTTGGCATCTCACTCAGCCTGTCGCGGTTCAGCGCTGTGTTTACCAGGCGGCACATCAGCATGCCTTTGGCCTGCTCATAGTCCGTCATCTCTTTTGCAATGTTCAGCATGGCATCTTTGTACGCTTCGCAGTCTTCCTGCGCCTGGATGACAGATTCCGCCGCAGCCATAACCGCCGAAATGCCGCCATCACAGAACGCCTGGTAATAGCTGTCCACGCCCACATTCACACCAGTGTTTCGGCCGCGTTTCACCTGGATGCAGTCATGCTTCCCGTTGTTGCGTCTGATGGTTGTGACATTTACCGTGACCGGCACATCAGACGCCATCGTTACAATTTTGGCAACCGTCTGCAGGAATTCCTGTTTCGTGACCATATTTTTCATTCTCCTTTTTCTTCGTATTTTTTTCGGATAGGTGGAAGGGAGTCCCTTCCGCCTCTGTCAGGGGCTTCCGCCTTTTCTTATTCCACAGTCACGACATAGCCGCGATCCCTCGTGGACCGGCTCACCAGGGTCTTAAACTCGTAGTCCCCGTTGCTGAAGGTCAGCTTAAAGACATCATTCTCCCTGGTGATATCGATCAGGGTGTCATAGCCTTCCAGATTCATTACCGCCGGATTAGTGGCCACAAAGACTTTGAACCGGACCATGTCCTTCCCGCGGATAACGAAGTCCTTGTAGGCGGGGCTCCAGTCTGCCCGGATGGCTCCGTTGTATCTAAAGATCGGGGAACAATACATATCCCAGCTCCTGGCCAGTACCCATGCACGTCCCTTGCGCGGTACCAGCCACCCGTCTTCCTCTTCCTCGTCGCACGCCAGGAATATCCCGAAGTCCCCGTCCTTGCTGCCCGGGATTTCCTTAATGAAGCAGTCCCCGGCAGTGACAGGGAAGCCAAAGTTCCTGTAAGTGCAGGACATGCCCTTATCAACGGTGATCAGGGCTGTTTCCATGAAGTACCTCACGGTTTTCTTCCCTCTGTCTTCCCCGATCTCTTTTTCTCCTGCATCCGAAAAGATGAACACAGCTTTTTCCATGCCTTCTCCGACATAGCCAAGGGGGACGATGTTTTCAGGGACTACCGTGAGCTTCCTGAACCAGTCGCGGGACACCTGGTAGCTGGCCAGGGCTATGCTGCCGTCTGCCAGCCCATCCAGCCTGGCAGCCAGGAGCATGCAGGGCGGCGGGCGCTTTTTTCTGACTGCGTTCTTCGCGCGTTCTTCTCCTTTCTTCCCTCTCTGCAGTGCCTTATATGTGTTTACATGGGAAGTATGGAAGCGCGGTGGTGGGTGAAAGTGCATAAAAAACAGAGGGATGGAGCACAAAGGGCATGGATGGGGGCGAAAAAGCCCGGGATCTTTTCCCAGGCTTTGGCGGATACAGAAATCTTTTCTGTCTTTTGCTGCTTTGCATACACCCATCTGATGCTTAGATCTTCCTCGTTATGCCATTACAGGTTCCCCGGCTTATATAGGGGAACCCACTGGAGCCAGTAAACATCGCAACAATCCATAATCAGGGGACTATGGTTCCTGTCACGTTCTTACATACCTCTGATTTCTGCTGTTCGGCTTATCCGGTATTGTCATCTGAATTAAATTCATCTCAACCGCCGGATGAAGATAATTTCTCCGGAATCCTTCTTTCGCTTTTAACCCCAACCTCTCCATCAGCGTATTGCCCGTGTAAGGAACGTCATATTCCATAACTTCGAGTAATTTTTGGACAGCTTCCGGAAGGTATTCATTTTTCTCACTGATTTGAGCGGAAATTTCATCCAGTATTTTATCAATCTGTAACAGCATAAATTCAATAAAAATTGTAGATTCCCCGGCAACATGG
Organism: Otoolea muris; assembly: GCF_943193115.1. Classification (NCBI taxonomy): domain Bacteria; kingdom Bacillati; phylum Bacillota; class Clostridia; order Lachnospirales; family Lachnospiraceae; genus Otoolea; species Otoolea muris. The sequence continues at coordinate 2,616 of NZ_CALPCY010000089.1, read as the reverse complement.
CATTGGGAAATAGCTTCATAATATTCATCCTGGAATTTCTCAATCTGGCTTTCAATAGGGATATATTCAAATACCGGTTTCCATTTAGACAGAAACGCTGTATGCCATAATCTTGCCATTCTGCCATTTCCATCGGAAAAAGGATGGATAAATACAAATTCATAATGAAATACACTGCTCAAAATCAATGGATGAACGTATTCCTGCGCTTCTTTTATCCAAGCAAATAATTCATCCATAAGCTGTGGTACAAACCGTGCAGGCGGCGCCATGAAAATACATTGCTCACCATTAAAAACACCTTCTTCGCCTGAACGAAATTCACCTGATTCTTCCACAAGATACTTTGTCATAATTCCATGAAATTGCTTCAAATGCCGGATATTATAGGGATCAATCCCAGAAAGATGCCCATAAGCGGCATAAGCATTCTTTACTTCCTGAATTTCTTTCTGCTCACCCAGTACAGCCTTGCCGTTAATAATATCCCGAACCTGTCCCAGCGTCAAAGAGTTTGCTTCAATCTTCAAAGATGAATGAATCGACCTGATTCTGTTATTTCTTCTCAAATGCGGTTTTGCTTCCAGATTGCTGGTTGCGGTTATTCGTCCTATTTTTTCGGAAATCAACGATACATACGATAATATTTTATTCGTTATTGTAAAAGGCGGTTTGTATTCATCCATATAAGAACCTCCATTATCTTACGTATTATCTTACGTATTATCTTCCTCTATTATACAGATTTTACGAAAAAATTCAATCTCTTCAGCAGACTGAATTTACAACTTCTTAATTTTTATCCTCTTTTCCTTTTTTGATCTTAACCGCCGTACAGCGGCATCATGCCCAGGGAAGTAGCGGGGGTTCAATGCTGCTTCCTGCCAACACCCCCACTGTAATTCCGGTCAAACCAATGCCGGATCTCTTCCCTGTCCCTCCCTGCCGGGAAAATGAACCAGTCCTGTTCCGTGCATTCATCCTCATCAATAATTCACATCCGCAAGCAAGCACGCTATCGGCGCCCCCCCCCTCCATGTCGTCATACAGGCAGGATCTGACGCACTCGTGCGTGCCGGCTGTGTCCTCCGTATAGACCAGACCACTCCTGCCACATCGCCTGCTTCCAACTCCCCGCTCCATACCGGGCCGTCAAAAAAATATCACTCGTCCCGGCTATCGGCTTTGATGACCGCCGTCTGCACTTTTGCGGACTCCTGCCCGCCTCCTCCTTCCCTGTGTTCCCTTACCTTGCATCCTGTCATATTTTGTTCTCCTTTCCGCTCTCTGCAGATTTCTTCCATTGGTTCCATGGAAAGTATGGGGACGGCTGGCGCAGCGCAGGCGTAAAAAAACAGGGCCGTAAATATCCCTCAGGCCCTGTTGGCATGACTTGTTGTGTGTTTTCTTATCCCGCACCCCTACGCGTTAAGACAGTTCTTTGTCTTGATCAAGGTCTGGCTGGAAAAAAGCGGTCTTCTGCTTCATAATCGCCTCCAAAGCTGCACACACGTCGATATTTTCGTATTTTTTTTATCCCTTCATATTTATATCCATTCCTTTCGCTTCGCTCAGGCACAAAACGTAATGAAAATGGTTTCCCTGAGCCTATTTTTTCTTTATAATTCTTCTTGTAGGGAACTCGGTATACTACAAATCACGGGGAGGTGAGTGGGCTGTCCGGCTTGCCGGATGACCGTATATTTATATGTGTAGTCCGCCTTTTCAAGCACAAATAAGTGTGACCTTGAGCACGTAATCTTATCTTTGTATAAACAATCTCGTTTATGGCTTAGGCGTTCAGTCAATGCCGTCTTTCCCTATCATCTTTGTCGAACCTTTAGGTTCTGAAAGGAGTCCCTATGGCTTTAAAAATCGTGTACAAAATCTGTTGTGGCATTGATGTCCACAAAACTTTTGTAGTGGCCTGCATTGCTTCTACTAACAGCAAAGGTGTGACCACCTATGAGAGCCACCGTTTTTCGACCTACACGAAGGGGCTGAAAGATTTGTTACAATGGCTTCTCCACCGGAATTGCAGGGATGTCTGTATGGAATCCACTGGTAAATACTGGATCCCCGTTTACAACATTTTGGAAAATGATTGTACGATCGTCCTTGCCCATCCCAAATATGTTAAGGCTATCCGTGGAAAGAAAACTGACAAGAAAGATGCCAAATGGTTTGCTGACCTGTTTAAGCATGACCTTGTTGCCGGCAGCTTTATGCCCCCCGCTGACATTCGTCAGCTCCGCGACCTTATGCGTTACCGTTTCAAACTGACCTGCTTTAAATCAAGTGAAAAGAATCGTTTGCAGAACTGTCTCACGGTTTCCAATATCCAGTTGGGAAACGTTGTTTCGGACACCTTCGGCAAATCTGCTCAGGCGATACTGGATAAACTTTTGGAAAATCCTGCAGATACTTCCTTTGACCTTGAACCTCTCGTCTACAAAAGTTTGAAAAAGAAACTCCCTGAACTCCGTGATGCCATTGACGGCTTTATCACACCGGAGCAAGCCGGTAAACTTAAGGTGATCAAAGGTCACTTTGAAGACCTTGAATCCCGGAAGGCAGAGCTTGAAGAACTCATTCTTGCGCCCGCCGCTCCCTGTC
>NZ_CALPCY010000088.1:0-12745 GCF_943193115.1 Otoolea muris | reverse complement strand
TCTTTGGCTTTTTCCTGCATATTCAAGCCCCATGTGGCTACTCTGGTAACTGCATCTACTATGCCGTTCCAGATTTTAGCGGGCGTTTCTTTCACAATGGTTACAATGTTCGTAAGCATTGTGTTCATTACCTCTTTGGCTTTTTCCTGCATATTCAAGCCCCATGTGGCTACTCTGGTAACTGCATCTACTATGCCGTTCCAGATTTTCTGCGGCAGCTCCTTTGCAACGTCTATAACTTTGGTTACAAACTCTGTAATGACTGTGCCGCCTTTTTCTTTCATGCTTGCGCCCCACTCGGCTATTTTTTCTATGCCTGCCGCTATCGCCTGCGGTATCTGTGTTGGCAGCTCCTTTAGCTTGTTTAAAATCGTCGTCACAAGCTGCCCTGCTGCCGCCACGATTTTAGGCAGCCCCGTTATAAGCCCCTCTACAATAGCTACAATAATCTGCGGTACTGCTGCTATAAGCAGCGGTATTGCATCTATAATGCCGTCCACAAGCGCTACTATAATGTCGCCTGCGCTCTCCAAAATAAGCGGTATGCCCTCTACCAGCGCATTTATTATGCTGGTTATAATCTGCGGCAGTTTCTCTATGATGACTGGCAGCGCCGCTATAATCCCGTCTGCAAGCCCCGTGACAAGCTGCAATGCTGCATCTATCAGCATAGGCACGTTGTTTATCAGCGTATCCACTATGGTAAGCACTGCATCTACTACGCTTGGTATCAGCTCTGGCAGCGCCTCGCCCAGCCCTTTTGCCAGCCCTGCAATAATCTGTACTGCGCCCTCTGCCAGCGACGGTATCAGCTCCACAATGCCGTTAATCAGAGTGGTTATTATCTCCGTTGCGCTCTCTGCCAGTGTCGGTATCGCCTCTACAATGCCGTCCACAAGCCCCGTAATCATTCCTACGCCCGCCTGCACGATTGCTGGCGCACTCTCTACAATGCCGTCTACAAGCCCGTTTACAAGCTCTACGGCAAAGCTGGTAATCTGCGGCAGCATTTCTGCCAGCCCGTTTACCATATTGCTTAGTGCGTCGCCAAAGCTCTGCGCCAGTTTCCCCATATCGCCGCCCGCCTCTGCCGCACCCTGCGCCAGCTCGTTTGCAAACTGGCTGAAAATCGGTAGCGCCTGCTCGCCTATCGGCATGATAAAGCTGGTCTGTAGTATCCTGCCTGCGCCCTGCATAGCCTCTGAAAACGTGTCATATTTTACGGCGTTAATCTTCCCCATAGCGTCCGTGGTCTTGCTTATCTGCCCCTCAACGTCCATAAGCGACGTGCAGGCATCAGCGCCCATATCTTCCCACATAGTACCCATTAAGCCCACGCCCGCCGTATACTGTAGCGTCTTGTCGTCGCAGTTCTTAAGTGCCTCGCTTACTTGGCTCATAGCCTCTTTTGCGCTGTCGCCGCCCTTTTGGAATTTCCCTACCACTTCGTCTGCGTTAAGTCCCAGACTTTCAAGGTATTCGTTTGCCGTCCCGTCATTCATGCGGATACTAAACTCCTTAAAAGCGTCGCCCATCTTGTCTATGCTCCAAACGCCAGTAGCAGCGCCGTTAGCGATAGAGTTAAACATATCCTCTGCGCTTAGCCCTGCCTGCGAATACTGGTTACTGTATTCGTTGATAACGTCCAGCAAATCCCCGTTCTTGTTAAGCCCGTTCTGCGCGCCCTGCGCAATAAGGTTATATGCCTCGTCAGAGGATACGCCGAATTTTTCCATAAGCTGCGTTGCGGCTCTGGTGCTTTCCGCTACGTCAAAGTCAAACGTATCCCGCAGCGCTAATGCGTTGGTCGTCATTTTTTCCAGCTCGTCTGCCCCTAAGTCGCCTGCCTGCTGCCGTACCTCTGCCATAGCCGCCGCTATGTCCTCAAAGCCCTCGCCAAAATTTGCGTTGTAGATATTCTCCATGACTTGCTTGTACTGCCCTGCGTCCTCTGTAGCCGTCCCCGTGGCTGCGCAGAAATCATTTAAAGCGCCCTTTGCCTCGTCCGCTTGGCTTACTGCATAGCCCAGCCCAGCCACTACCGCCGTACCGATTGCAGCCGCAGCCGCCCCCACTGCCGCTATTCCTTTCGCCATAATGCCGCCCAGATTTCCCATAGCAGATGCAAGCCCGTTATGCCCCTGCTCGGTTTCTGCAAGCTGGTTTTCCACGTCGTATAGGGCGGCTCTTTCGTTGTGCAGCTGCGTTTCAAGCTCTTTAGCCTCGCTGCTGGTTTCCCCATACTGGCGCACCATGCTTTCATAGGCTCTTTCCGTTTCCGCTACCTTTTTTGCCTGCTCGTCATATGTCCTTTTAAGCACTTCCTGCTTTTCAGCCACGGCTTTTGCGCTGTCCGCATTGTTTTTATACTTTGCGTTCACTTCCTGCAATTCTGCGCTCAAAAGGGATAAGTTTTTATCTATCCCTTGGCAAGCCGCCTCGTACTGGCGCTGCGCCTGCACGCCCTCTGAAAGTTCGTTTTCTACAGACTGCAAGGCAGCTCCCGTATCAAAAAGCGCCGCCTCTGCATAGTTCAAATCTCTTTGCAGTCTTTGTGTAGCCTCACTGTTGTTGCCCGTCTGCTGTGCGCATCTCTCTAACGCCTTGCGTGCCTCTTCTACTTTTTTTGCCTGCTCTGCATATTTTTCAGATAAAACGCCCTGCTTTGCCTTTAATGCCTCTATGCTGTTTTCGTTTCCTTTGTATTCTGCGGTTACTCGGCGCATTTCAGCATTAAGGTTTTTCAGATTATTGTTTATATCTTTGCAGGCTGCCTTGTATTCTGCCTCACCGTCAAAGCTAAGCCTTGTTTTTATATTTTCCGTCTTATCAGCCATTCGCTACAGTCCCCCTAATGCTATGTCAATGTCGTCCAGTTCCTCTGCCGCCTGCGGTACTGCTGCCCGTTCCTGCCTAAAAATGTGCGGGTTATATTCCTTGTGGTATCTGAATAGGGTTACAATCTGGTACGGCGTTTTTCTCCATGCCTCACGCTCCCTATACCCCAGCAGCACCATAGCGATATACAAAAGCCGTGCAGTGTCTAGCTTTCCTGCACGGCTTTCATTTCCCCCGCCTCTTCGTCGTCCTCTGTTTCGGTATCTCTGCTGCCCTCTCCGTCGCCTGCTGTGCCTGCTGCAAACGACGCAAAAATAGCCCGCTGTACCTCTGCCAGATTTCCCATATGTATCAGCCTGCCTATCTGCTGCTCTGTGAAAAGCTGGGCGTTCTCGTCCTCTTCTAAAAGCCCCTCATTGATAAGCATTGTAAGCAGCCATTTTGTATCCTTTACCCAGTCTGGGTTACTCTGGTTAAAAGCCTCGCCCAGCTTGTCATAGCCGCCGAATTTCGTTTGAATTTCGTCCAGTGCGTTAAGGGTAAAAAGAAGTCTGTACTCTTTCCCTTTCAGCGTTACTGTATAGCCACCGTCTTTAATTGCGCTCATATCAACAAATTAAGGCGCAGCCATGCGCTGCGCCTTTTCTCCTTTCCCTTTATTCTGTTTTACACCTCTGGTATTGTTGCCGCTGGCTCTGGCACTGCCGTAAACCATGTTTTGGCTGCGTCGCTGTTCTCTGTGCCTACAAAGTCGGCTTTCCAGCGTCCGTCTTTTTTCCTTGCGGTAAAATCCGCCTCAATGTCTGGCGTGTTAAACTTGATGCTTTCGCCCTTTGTTTCGTACTTTTCAGACGGTACTTTAAACTTAGCCTTAAGCAGCCAGACGTAGCGGAAACGCCCGCCCGTTTTCTTTGCCCTAAAACCGATAGCCACATACGGCGGCTCGTCGTCTTTTCCAGCCCATACTACGTTATTCTGGTCTACTTCCTGCCCCAGTACCTCTGCCAGCACTTCTGGCGTTAGGTCTTTTACGCCCAGCTTAAGCGTGCCGCTGGCAAACTCGGATACGCTTTCACTCAACGTATCATCTGCGTATAAGCTGCCGTCTGCCGTCTTTACGGATAAGTCAGCCGTCATAGCCTCTGCCATTTTCTTAGGCGTTCCGTAGGTTTCTGCGCCGTCTGCCTCTGTGCATACTGCATAAAATAAATCTCTTAATCCCAGTGTCATTGTCTTGTCACTCCTTTAATATTTCGATTGTGATAGGCACTAACCAGTACCCCGTTTCTGTTTCGTAGTTCTCTGTATCAACGCTGTTAATATAAACGTCTGCCGCCCGCAACACTTCCAGAGTTTTGTTAAGCTGTGCCTCATAGTCGCCTTTATGGAAAAGCGTTACCCTATACATTTCCTTGCTTTCGCTCTCTGTGTCGTCTGCATTTACGGCAGCGCCGCCATTTAGCCGCAGGAAAGTATAATAGGCTTTCGGCTTGCATCTGCCAGTATATACGCCCCGCTGTGCTGGCAGCCCTGCGCTCTCTAAAATCTCTTTTATGCTGCTCATTGTCCTTGCTCACGCTCCCATACTTCCATTTGTGCATCAACTACTTTTTCGTGTGCTTTCGCATTTGCTACCGTCATATAAGGGCGGGCTGCTTTTTTACTTGTGCCGTATTCGTTTATAAATCCTATCGTTGCATATCTTACTTTGCTTTTATCGCCCTTTCTGTCATTTCCGTGCTTTGCCCTGCCCTGCGGGTATACATCAATATGTTTTTCCCTGTCGCCGCCCTGCACTTTTGTAGGCTTTATTGCTTTAATAAAGCCAGCGGTTTCCTCAATCCCCATAGCTTTTGCCTCTTCCCTTTGCGCCTCTACCAGCACTGCTGCCCCTGCTTGCAGCATTTTAGGCACTGCCCTTGTTGCTGCCTGCTCTCTCCTGCTAAATGCCTCTATTACCTCTTCCAGCCCCACCGTAGTAAACTCTGCCATTTTATTTGCCCCCTTTCTGTTGATTTTCATTCGACATTGTTCTATAATTTTCTTAAAAACGATAGAAAGGTTGTGTTTTATATGAAAAAGAAAACTATAGTCTTTTCCTGCCTTGCCGCTCTATTCCTTTTATCCTCTTTTAGCGGATTTGCAGGCGGTCTTGTTTCTGGTGGCGTTGGCTGCCTTGTTATCTGTGGTATTTTTGCTTTTCTGGCTTTCCGTTCTGCTAAATCGGTTACAGAAACAAATAGGGAAGTACCGCAAACGCCTAACCGTTTTACCCCCCCCCCGAACAAAAGTTCGTTTTCTCAATCCCTGCATGATAATACAGTAAATACCGATACGGCAAAAGCTCCCGCCGCAGCGCCAGTACCCAGCGCTCCTGCACAACGTCAATCAAAATACATATTTGCGCCTATAAAAGTCACTGGTGTAACTTTTAATAATGACGACGGCTCTTCACGCCAACTTATTTTGCGCAAACTTCATTTTCACGATAGCCCGTTTAATGAATATGCCGACGTTGAAATAAAGCAATATGAGTATAAAGGGCAGCCCGCTTACGGTGTCTATGTCAACAATATGCAGATAGGAAACATACCCGCTGATTTGATACCTTTTATACAGGACAATATAGAACGCATTGAAAGTATAAGTTATATTGATGTATACGGCGGCGGTCAAAAAGACGGTAAACCTATTTCTTACGGCTGTAAAATCACATTACGCTTTTTAAAAGACAATCCACCTATCAATGTTCCAGATACTCTGAAAATAAATGATTAACATTTCCTGCGGCGGTATCCCCGCCGCTTTTATGTTCCCTCGTCCTTATGTCGCAAGTCCGTAAGCGTAAGCTCTATGGTATCGTCGTCTATGTCGTAGGTCTTAAGCACAAAAAAGCGCCGCCCGTCCATTTCTACGGTGTCCTCGCCCTCATAGTCTGCCTTATGTACCTCACATTTCGCCTCTACCACCTTGCCCGTCTGCTGGCTCTTAAAATACTCGCTGTAGCCTACTTTCTTCTTGTTGCAGAAAACAGTGCGGGCGCTCTCCTGCGGCTCATTCTCAAAGCCGCCAGCATTTACCCGCTCTTCTGGCGGCTGCTGGCTTATAAGCGTAAGCTCGTCTACCCATGCTGCCATATTTACGCCTCACTTTCTGCGCCCTCGGTGTCCGTTTCGGACACTGGCGGCGCTTGTTCTGGCTCTTCGTTGTACTCCTGCGACAAAGCAAGCCGCATTTTCAGCGTGTCGTATGACTGCCTAAACTTCTCCGCTTTGTCGTTATAGCCAAATTCTGCCTTGCAGTAAAGAGTTACCGCCCTTATAATCAGTGCGTCGCCCTCGTCAATGGCTTTTATGCCGTCGTTTGCAAGGTCAGCTTTGCAGGCGGCTATACAGTCCTCAATTTCTGCCGTTATTTTGTCGCTGGTGCTGCTAATGCGCAGCGCCGCCCGCATTTTCTCCGTTAATGTGGTGGCATCTGCCGCCATACTCTGCACCCTCTTTCTGGTTAATGAATAGCAATAGATATGATGCTATCTAAGTTGTAAAAACCTACCCACTTCTTATTTTTCACGATAATAAAATAACGTCCGTCATATTTATAATCTGTCCATTCTTTTTTCTTCCACTTTATGACACGCCCATTTTTAAGTACAATCCTAATCATACAATCTCCTTTCTGGTTATCCCACAATTTCTGCCACGCCTGCTGCCGTCAGCTCTTCCGCACGCTCCCTGCTTACGCTGTAAGCCTCTCCTGCGTCCTTAATCTGGTTAAGCTGCTTGTCTAAAAACCTTGTAACGGCTTTTACCTTAACCAGCCCTGCTGCCTCTTCTCTGGCTTTCTGTTCGGCTGCGGCTTTTTCCGCTGCCTGCGCCGCCTCTTCCTGCTCTCTGGCTGCCTGCTCTGCCGCCCGTTCCTCTTCCTGCCGTGCTGCCTCTGCGTCAAAAAGCGCCTTTTCCTCTTCTGTAAGCTCGCTTTCTGATACGTCTACCTCTACTGCTGCAATTCTGGCTATGATTTCCTCGGCTTTCCCGCTTGCGCTCACGCCCATATCTTTAGCCAACGCCTGCAAATCCTTGTAGCTGTATTCTTTCAGCTGTTCTGCGCTTAAATGTCCTTTCATGTCCTATACCTCATTTCTGGCAGCCAGCGCTTAAGCGCCAGCCGCCGTATTGTATTACACTGCCTTGATTGCCTTTTTGATAAGAATAATGCCGTTTGTGTCTGCCGCCTTGCCGTCTACCACCATTAAGCACTTATTCTTAATCTTGTTGTTGTCGTGGTCAGTCCACTTAGTTACCTGCATTTCCATGTTTGTGTTAATCACATAGTCGGACAGTTTCATAAACACTGCGAACACGTCGCCTGCTGCTGCGTCGTCCCAGCTCGGTAAAATCTCGTCCTCTACCGTTTCCACTGTCTTACCCATAAAGCGGTAGCTTTCCTCTCCGTTAATGCCGTAGTTCGTGCGTCCTATCGGCTGCCCGTTCTTATCTTCCATGCCGTCAATTCCAACGTCAAAAGTGGACTGGTTCATAATAAAGCTGCCGTTTCTGTAGGCTTTCTTAATCTTGCCTTTTACCTTGTGCCAGCCTTTCCAGCTTGCGTATTCCTCTTCTGTCAGCTCTACCACTGCCACTACCCTTGTGTCCTTAAGAACGCCCAGCGGCTGCCCCTCGCCCGTTCCATTGAAAATTGCAATCTCAATAGCCTTAACCATTGCCTCTGTTGCCATAGGTATAAATAAATCCGTGAACATTTTCAGCGTAACCACGTTTGCTAAGATGCTCTGGGAAATCTTGCACTCTAAGCCGTAGTAATTGAATGTCACGGAATTTTTAGCGCTGGCTTTCTGGTCGTCGCTGGGCTTTTCCTCTGTAATCCAGTGCGCCGTAGGCTTTAAGTCAGCAATAGGGATTGCTACACCACCCTGCACGTTGATTTTCCGCACCTGTGCATAAATGCTGCCGTAGCTCTCCAACTTCTGAATGATTTCATTCATAATAGACGTGGGGATAACTGCCCCGCTGTCTGCCGTTGTGGTCGTTTCCGCAGCCCTAAACTCTGCGGGGATTGCCGCACCCCTGCACACATAATTCATAAACGCTTTTCTGTATGCTACCGTGTCGTACTTGTCCTCTGGCTCTTTCGCCTGCGGCTGCGTCCCGCCTGCCCCTGCAAAGCTCCTAAGTAGCGTGGGCTGTGTCCCGTTTCCGTCGCCGCCCTCGTCGCCTACTGGCTCGCCAGCTGCAATGCGGGCAAGTAAAGCGCTGCGCCTTTCAGCTGCCGCCTGCAATGCCGCCCGCTCTTCCTGCAATTCCCCTACTTCTTTTTCCAGCGCCTCAATCTCTGCCGCTGTCAGTTCTGCCGCCCTTGTGGTAAGCTCCTGCTTAATCTGGGCTAATCTTGCCTCAATCTCTTTCAATCTCATTGTTTCTGCTCTCCTTTTCTGGTTTTGATTTTCTTATAGGCTTGCCATAATCTTTAGTAAATTTATACGCCGCTGTAGCAACTCCTGCCGCTCCTGCTCATAACTCCTATGTGCAAAAGCACGGGCGCTTATTTCCGTATCGCCGTTTGCTGGTATGCTTACTGCGGATACGTCATAAACCTTTTTGATTTTTAATATTGTTCTGGTGTGCGTGGCTCTTTCGTAGCTTTCCTCTGCCACTGTAAATGCCCATGACATTTTAGTTATCATGCCTGCCTCTATGTCTTGGTATAGCCCACGGGCTAAGTCTGTCCTGCCTAAATCGGCTGCTATCATAAGCCCCTTTGTGTCTGGCTCTAAGATAAGCGTTTTATTTGACTGTCTTGCAAATACCCTGCCCTCATGGTCGTACTGCATGATAACGTCGCTCATGTCTGCGCCGTCCAGTGCGTGTGCGTCTATTCTTTCGTAATACTTCGTGCCGTCCTCAAACTCATAAAGCAGATACGGCACGTTAAACGTGGTGGCGTATCCCTCTACGTAAAAATCCGTCTGTATCCGCTTTTCGGCAGCCCCAGCGGTCAGCGGTGCTGCCAGCGTCCTATATTCCCGTTCTTTCTTAATCGGCATCTTTTACACCCTCTTTCTGCCCGCTGCCGTCCTGCGGCGGCTCTGTCTGTGTTTCCTGCGTCTGTCCGTCCCCTGCTGGTTCTCCCGCCTGCTGCCCCTTGCCGCTCTCCTGCGGCATCTGCTGTATGATTATCTGCGGCTTTTCCTCTCCCTTACCCAGCTGGCTTACTTCCGTGTATTCCTTGCGGATATAATACTTGTCGCCGTCCTCAACGTGCGCCATGTTCCATATATCCATCACGCCGTTACGGTTCAATAATGCACGGTCAAAAAGCTGCGTGCTTACTTGCAGCTTTGTTGCGTTGCTGGCATATTGCAGGCGGTTAGCCGAAAACGTAATAGCGTTACCGCACGCCCTCTCCCTCTCGGTAAAGCTCATGTTTGTCATTACAAGCGATAGCTGTATTGCAAACTGTTCTATCTTTCCCTCATAGTAGGCGTTCCACGTTTCCTCATTGAATTTGTTTTGCAGAATATCCATGTTTGTACCAAAATGCGTACATACATTGTCTTGTATAAGCTGCATCTGCAAAGCGTTTGGCGTGTATGGCTTGCTTTCCACTTGCTTAAGCTCGCTGAATTTATTGTCGTAAATAATCATGCCACTGTCATTCTCTGCGCTTAAGTTTTCCTCTGTAAACCTCTGCCGCTCTTTTTTTATGTCCTCTGGCTTCAGCATATTTGCCACCTTTGCCAGAAAACGTATATTTGCAGAATTTTTGACGGCATTTATAATGCCCTCATTCTGCGTATGTATCAGCTGCATTGTTGGCTGTAGCGTGCTGTTGTCCTCTCCGAAAAGGTCGTCTTTATATTCAAAGTCTGTCAGTATCCCCACCTTTTCAAATTCAATAGCGCCATACTCGCCATTTGCAAAAAGATAGCGTAGATATATGCCGCCGTTTACTTCCCTTACCTCGCACCGTTCCGCTCGCAATGGATACCAGCCGCAAAGCGTCCCGTTCTCGTCCTCGATAGGCACAATAAAAGCGGTGTGTTCCACCGCTACATAGGTCGCCAGCCTTTTTATGAATTTTGTAGTATCCATGAAATAGTTAGGTTTGTACTGTAGCGTCTTTTCCAGCCGCTTTAATGCGCTGCCCTCTATCTCTGGCTTTAGCTTGCTACAATGCGTTGCAAAGCTGTTTATTGCCGTTCTGGTTAAGTCCATTTCATATACGCCGCCGCTATAGCTGGTAAATGTAGGGCTGTACCCGTTAAGCATCTTGAAATAATTTCCCAGTGCTTTTAATTCTTTTTTGTGAAAAAGATAATCTAAGAATTTGATACCGTCCACTCTCCTTTCTATGCGGCATTTTTAAGCAGCTCGCCGCACTCTTCCCAGTATTTTTGTCTTACCGTCATAGCGTCTATGACGGATACAAAGCCGTCGATATGCGCCCGCTGCTCTATCTTTATCGGTCTAAATTTCCTTGTTTCCATGTTGTGCTTAAGCGCAACATTCAAGAAATGTGTCTTTAGCAAATTATTGTCTGCAATCTTGAAATTTCCGTCTTTTATGATGCCCTCAAACTCCCGTATGACTGGCGTTAAGTTTTCCCCTTGATGCACGTCGTCTGTCTGGAAACCATAGTCTTTCAATTCCTCTATCAGATATTTTGCCATGTATCGGTCATACCCTATTTTGAGTATATAAATGCCGTAATTTTCCACCAGCCCCGTAAACCATGCGTATACGTCGTGGTAGTCTACGTAGTTGTCGCCGCTTAAGGTTATCAGCCCCTTTTTAACAAATATGTCATACGGCACGCCGTCCGTAGCCTGCAAGGTTTCCACCCTTCCCCGTGGCATAAAGAATTGAGTGAACGCATAAAGCACGCCGTCCTTTTCAATTACCACGCTTGCTGCGGTCAAGTCCGTTGTTTGGCTTAAGTCTATGCCGCCTACGGCGTAGCAGTCCCTAAAGTCCTCTAAGGTCTTTTCAACGCCTGCGCCGTCCACCGTCGCATATTCCAGCCACGCTATAGAGCTGTTCTGCTTGATATTGCAGTATTTTGTTAAAAATTCTGCCCGCTTGCTTAAGCTGTTTTCTGCTACTGCTATCTCGTCCGTGAAAAAGCTCTCTTTTACAGATACGCCCATGTTTGGGTTAGCTTTCTTAAGCTCTTCTATATCGTTCCACTTTTCCACGTCGTCTATCATGTAAAGGAACGGCAAAAGCCGCCTTTCCTTGCTGTTGCCCTTTAAAAAGCTGGTGCTGCGTTTCATCAGCTCATCATAAATACTGTCGTTTATATAGCCTGCGGTACTGATAGACAAAATCATAGGCTGGCGGCGTGCGCCTAAAGCAGACTTCATAACCTCATACTGCTTTAGCCCTGCGTCGCCGCTCCATGCCGCCATTTCGTCACATACCACCAGCTGCGGGTTAAATCCGTCAGACTTCTTGGCGTTAAATGCGATAGGCTTTACAAAGCTGTTTGTTTCCTCATAGTAAATATCGCTGCGCCGCTTTTTCGCCAGCTCGTTTAGCTCGTCCTCTGCCTGCACCATTTTATAAAAACCGTCATATACAAGCGTTGCTTGGTCTAATTTCGGCGCTAAGCAATAGATTTCCTGCCCGTACTCTGGCTCTAGGTATACCATGTATGCAATAATCGCAGATGCAAACAAGCTCTTTCCGTTTTTCCTGCCAATTACTATAAAAATCTCACGAAAAATACGTGTTTTTTCTTCGTCTTGTATGCCAAAAATTACAGAAACTATGGCTTTCTGCCATAGTTCCAGTTTGATTAAATCATTACGCCCCTTGCTGTGGTGGCAGAAATTTTCTATAAACTTTATAGCTTTGTTTGCCGCCTTTGCATTAAAAAAATACTCCTGCTTTTCCAGCCCGCCCACAATGATTTTATAGATTTCCTTTATCCATTTTCCCGCTACAATTTCGCCGCTTGTAATCTTAGCGTGGTACTCATAGATATAGTTTCTATACGGCATCTGCGCCTACTCGTCCCGCAGCGCCTCTAGCCTGCTTTCCTTTCGTTTCGCAGCTGGTACTAAGTCGGTCAGCTGCTTAATTACTGCTGCATAATTCTTGCTTAACGCTATGTACGTGTCTGCCTCTGGGCTTTTCTTTGTCCCGTACTGGTTCTCGCCGTTCTTGTACTCGCTCGTCCAGCCGTCCTGCTCTATGATTTCCTGCAAGTCGTCAAGCTCCACGCTCATAAATGCAGCCTTTTCTATCAGCGGCGTTACTAAGTTTTTCTTATTCTCGTCTAAGTCCTTGAAAATTTTCTTAAGTCTGCTTTTCTCGGACTTAATTCTCTGCTCTTTTGTCTTTTCCGTCTTTGTCGCCATTCCTTTTACCCCGCTTTCCTCTCCTGCGCCCCACCACACCCCCTACACCACGTATGCGCACGCCCGTAGGGTAATTTTAAGGTATCCCCCTCGGTATCTTCCCCCTTTAATTATTTTTCTGAATAGGGGGGACTATGCGCCCGTCTGCATCAAAACCGTACCGCAGTTGCGGCGTGCGCTTATGATGCTCTTTGTTGTGGCAGTCTTGGCACAGCGCCTCTAGGTTATCCCAGTTAAGCGTTATGTTCGTGTCGTTAATGTTCGCTCTGGTTATGTAGCGCTTGTGGTGCGCCACCTTTGCAGGCTCGCCGCAGCGCTCGCATATATAATCTTGTGACATTAAGTAAGCGGCTCTGGTATTCTCCCATGCCGCCGATAGATAGAAACTCTTAGCCCATGCTTTCATATTTTCCCCGCTCCTTTCCCTTTGTATTCCCAGCACCCTAGATTTCATGCGCTGGGTAGAGGCTAAAGAATGAAAACAAAAAAGAGTAGGCTACTGCTGCCGCCTGCTGCGGTTTAAGC
>NZ_CALPCY010000087.1:0-13236 GCF_943193115.1 Otoolea muris | reverse complement strand
CTCCCGGATGCAAAATAGTTGCGGTACGGCCTGTAAAACCTTTTGTTATGCCGGGCATATGGCCGCTTCCTGTCAAGTCCTATGCAGTGTACGGCCAGATCCACATAGCGGTTTTTCCCGTCTGTCATTTGTATCTGCCCCTCCTCAGAGCCCCAGGCTCATCTGCTGATCCGTCTGCCCAAAATTCATCCACAATGTTTCCACCCTCTCTGCATTGCCCTGCGTCCTCGCCGCCGTCTGTACTTTCCGCCACCCGCCCAGGTACTCCCTGTACAGTCCACAGTCATAGCCTGACAGCATTACCTTCGCCCGGCTGCGGCACAGCTCCTCCAGCAGCTCCCTGTGCTCCTCATCCGTCATCTCATACCGGTACTGTCTCCGGCTTCGGGTAGAAAGCACATAGGGCGGATCGGCGTATATCAGCACATTTTCGTGGTTAAATGCTTTTATCATCTCCAGCGCCGGCCTGTTTTCGATCTGTACCTGCTTAAGCCGGCCGGCTATCTCTCCGAGTGATTCCGGGAGCCGGTTCCAGTTATGGAGCGCATAAGCCGCTTCCCGGCCGTGGACATCCTTTTTCCACCCGCAGTCTTCATTCAGCCGGAACCCGTGGCTCTGCATGGACCGGACTGCAAAATACCCGGCGCGCTCAACCGCATCCCGCGGCGGCCGCTTAAAACTCTCCTCATACGCCTCCCGGGCATAGGGCGTATACCACAGCCAGTCCACAAGCTTTTTTCGGCTCCCCTCATCCCGGATCACCCGGAAGAAATTCACCACATCCCCGTCCAGGTCATTCACGGTTTCAATGGGCGCCGCGGGCTTTGCAAACAACACCGCCCCGCCGCCGAAATACGGCTCCAGGTAGCTGTGATGCGCCGGCATCCGGGACACGATCCAGGGGGCCAGCCGTCTCTTCCCTCCCGGGTATTGCAGCAATGTCTTCATCCCTCCCCGGCCTCCTCCCCGCCAAGCTGTCCTATAGCCCATTCAAGCGCCTCTGTATCCCGCGCCCAGATCTCCTCCCCATACGCCGCCATGTGACGGCATTCAGCGAGAAGGTTTTTTAGCTGGGCAAGATGCCTGGCCTGTGTCTCTGTCATCTGTCTCCTGCCTTTCCTGGATCTATCCATTTACCTGGGTGTGCCATGTCACCGGTTTTCTTTCTTCCGCATTCTGGCCTTCATCCGTTCATACAGCTCAATTTCCAGCCTTATTATCACTTCGCTGAGAAACGGATATTTCTCCTGCAATTCCAGCGCATGGTTATGGCTCCTGTCCCAGCCCTCTTCATCGTCCGGTTCCGGCATGTGGTTCCGGCATTCCCTCCAAAAGCCATTATATACCTCGTCAAACCCGGACTGTATGTACCGATCCGTCATAAGCCCTGTACCTTCACGTAAATACCAGGGATGTCTGCCCAGTATTTCTCAACCACCTCGCTGGCCACCTGGGCATCGTCCTTCCAGAAATGCAGCTCTGTCATGACATCCTTTAACAGCTTGACCAGGTTGTCCGTATCCGGCCGGCTCGTTTTATATTCCCCGTCCCTGTGCCCCGCCTTTACCGGGAAGCACCACCACGTTGTCAGCCTCACTGCTCCCTCATACGGCTTTGGCGGCGTGTGCCCTGCTAAGTGGGCGCGGAGTTTCTTTCTTGCTGCTTTTACCTCCTGCGGCTCATAAAATACAGGCTTCCCCCGGACCACATGGACCTGTTTCTCCTGATGGGTGGCGGTCGGAGGCTCCATCGCCATGAAAAAATCAGTTTCCACTGTAATCCGCCCCCTGCCATTTCCCTGTCCCGGGATCGTAACGGATTACCCGGTTATTCTGGGCCATGTTAAATATCTTCTGGATAACCTCCGGCCGGGACGCGATCCATGCCGCCGCCTCACTCCGCCTGACATCATACTCCTTCCCCGGGACGGAATGCCTGAGCGGGGGCATCGTCCTGGCACATTCCAGGAAGCTGTAATCCAACTTTTTCATTTGCTTTACCTCACTAAATTGATAAACTGTCTCAAAGAGAAAAAATCATTTTGTCAAAGGACAGGGGAAGGAAGAAGGAAGGCGGGAGCTTACGCCTTCTTTCTTTCCCCCTTTGACCGTCAGGGAAAACGGAAAAAGTATATAAAATATATATAGCGTTTCCTTCCCTCGGAAAATCACGGCGTTTTCCGGGTTTTTCCCTCTCAGGGAAAATTACGGTATTGTCCGGGTTTTTCCCTCTGGGGGGAAATGGGAAAATTACCGTGTTTTTCCTTCCGGGGGGAAATGTTTCCTTTCCGGTTTTTCCCTCTTAGGGAAATAGTTTCCCTTCCGGTTTTTCCTCTACTTTTTCCCCACATTCCCATCGTCAACCCAGAACCCGCCGTGTTCTTTAATCCGGTTCCGGACGGTTTTCTCTGTTGTCCCCATGCTTTCCGCCAGCTCTTTTAGCGTCACTTTCCCGTCCTGGTGAAAGCTCCTCAGCGACTCAAACTGCTCCTCCAGGCTGTCCATGCGTTCCTTTTTAGCTTCCTCCGGCGTCTTCTTTTTCTTAAAATTCTTTTTCCAGGAGGGCTGCTCCGCCTCCGGCTGGATGTCCCTCAGGACGCCCACATCGTCTACCCGGTGCTTCGGGTAATCGAACCACATATTAACCGCGCCAAATTTCGGGAATTCCCGCAGCGTCCCTTCAATCCTCCATGCCGTCAGGCCCCGCGCCTTCTCCCGGACCGTCACCAGCTCCGCCTGTAACGCATCAAACTGCCCCATATCCAGCCTGTTTTCGCAGTAGTTAAGCATCTGGTAACTGCTGCATAAATCGTCCTGGGAAAGGTCATCCTCCCACTTAAAATGCGCGTCAAGGTACTCCCTGCAGGCGGCGCAGACCGCTTTGTTTTCTTCCTGCTTTAAGACATCCTCAGACAGCTCCAGCTCAATCATGTCCAGCATTGCGTCCGGATCCCTTGCAAACACGCCGGAACCGGACGCCCGGTCCATGGATTTTTTCCCTCCCTGGCTGCCTTTGCTGTGGTGATGGCAATAAATGACTGCCACACCCAGCTCTGTGCATACCCGGTCAAACTGGTTACAGAAATTCGCCATCTGATCCGCACTGTTTTCATCACCGGTGATCACCTTGTAAATCGGGTCTATAATAATGGCAATATAATTCTTTTTCGCCGCCCTGCGGATCAGCATCGGCGCAAGCTTATCCATCGGCCGGGACTTCCCGCGCAGGTTCCAGATGTCAATATTCCCCAGGTTCTCCGGGCGCAGCCCCTGAGCCTGGTATACGTCTTTAAAACGGTGCAGGCAGCTTGCCCGGTCAAGCTCCAGGTTGACGTACATTACTTTTCCCTTTGTACATTGCCAGGACAGCCATTCCCGGCCCTCGGCGATAGCGATGCATAATTCTATCAGGGCAAAGGATTTTCCGGCCTTGGACGGCCCCGCTATCAGCATCTTATGCCCCTGGCGCAGCACCCCGTCGATCAGGGGCGGTGACAGCTCCGGCAGGCAGTCCCAGACCGCTTCCAGGCTTTCCGGGTCCGGGAGATCGTCACGGACGCTCTCAATCCATTCCTTCCAGTCTTTAAAGCTCTCCCGGCCTATATGCGTACCGACCAGGAACTGCTTCCTCCCGTCCCGCAGCACTCCCGGCATCCGGGAAAGCCTGGACGGGTTCCCGTTCTGTTTGTCAATGTTAAACCCGCTTTTCCTGCAGATATCATACAGGAAATCCACGCGCTGCCGGTACTCCGCATGGTTCCCGGCGTCGATATGGACAATGGCATGCAGGCTCTTTTTCCCGGAATGTACCAGGCACGCCACCGGGAGCTCCAGCCTCTGTATCACCTCATACTGCTCATCAATCCCCATGCTGTCGGATTCTACCAGGGCATAGCGGAAGTCCGTTACATTCTCGTCCTTACAACCTTTTCCGTCTAAAGGGTTAAACCGGATCCAGGCTCCGACTTTCGGGTTATAATCCCCGAATACCTCGCCGATGCCGCCCTTGTAATGGGAGAGCTCCTCAATCAGTTTCCCGGCCGTCCGGTCACAGTTCCCCCGGTTTGGCGAATATTTTCCATCCCTTTCGAAGCAGGCAGTAACATACCCCACATTGTCCGTCGAATCAAACAGCGTCTCCAGATAAGCGATTAAATCAGCGGCCGGATCCCAGTCGTCACCCGGCTCCTTAATCCCGGGCCCGCAGCGGCCCGTACTGCCTCCCTCCCATGAAATAGGATCATTCCAGCCCAGATCTCCATCCAGAGACGCAGGCGGGGTCCATCCCTGCATCCTGGCAAGCTGTACGAGCGTGCCGCCTGTCACAGGGGACTGTGGGCAGCCGCCAAAACCGGCCCATTTACGTTCACATTCCCCCGCATGGTAGCGGCTGGCATCGCGCCGGCTCCATTCATCCCATATCCTGACGCTGTAGCCTTCATACTGGAGCGCCATACCGACATTCAGCCAGTCCTGATAGTCTAAGAGCGCCGGATCTGTCTTTTCAAGTACCTCTAAAAGGTTATACTGCTTCTGCTCCATCATTCACTGCTCCTTATTTCTCCGGCACATAGCTCCTGGGGTCGATCCCACGCGGTATGCAGTTCCAGCCGGCCGCGGCAATTCGGTCTATCATGTTTTTTGCCGCATGGAAGCTCCATGTCCCTACATGCCGGAACCCGTACCTCTCCAGGCAGCGGATCTGTTTTGGTGTGGAAAGGCCCTCCATTTTCCTCATGTTCAGGCGGTCTAACAGTTTCGCCGCCTTCCCGGCGCTGTCAATTCCGTCCGGCAGGATCCCGAGCTTTTCCAGGGAAGCTTTCTGCTTTTCCGTAGGGGGAGCCATTTCCCAGCCAAATGCCGGGACATACCCGGCCAGGTCCTCTGCCTGGATGCTCATTTCAAACTGGATTGGATCCACCAGCTTCTTTTTCTTATGGCGCATCTCCTCAAGCTGCTTAGCCAGGGATTCCTCCCGCTCGGCGATCACCTCTTCCGAAGCCTTCTTTTCCGCCTGTTCAATATCTACCGGGCATCCAGCCGCCTGCTCCAGATCGGCTGTCATCCTCTGTGCGACCTCCTTTTTGGTGCAGATGATATCAGCTGGATGACAGAGCTCATGCCGTTCCGTATGCCACAGAAAATCAAGAAGGAGGAGATATTCCTTCCCCGGGTACAGCCTTGTCCCCCTGCCGATCATCTGGCTGTACAGGCTGCGCACCCGGGTCGGGCGCAGCACGACAATGCAGTCCACAGACGGGCAGTCCCAGCCTTCGGTCAGGAGCATGGAATTGCACAGGACATTGTATTCCCCTTTGTCAAATGCCTCCAGGATCTCTGCGCGGTCCCTGCTCCCCCCGTTGACCTCAGCCGCTTTAAACCCACGTTCTGTCAGGATGTCCCGGAATTTCCGGCTTGTTTTTACCAGGGGAAGGAATACAACGGTCTTCCGGTCTGCACAGTATTTTTTCATCTCGTCCGCGATCTGGTACAGATATGGATCCAGCGCTGTTGCAACATCCCCGGCCTTCAAATCCCCGGATTGGATGGAAACACCCGACAGATCCAGCTTTAACGGGATAGTCAGGGCTTTAATCGGGGATAAGTACCCTTCTTTGATGGCTTTTGGCAGTGTATACTCATAAGCCAGGCTGCCAAATACCTCCCCCAGGTTCTGCATATCCCCCCGGTCCGGCGTCGCAGTGACGCCTAAAAGCTTTGCCTGGCCAAAATGGCTTAAAATCTTCCGGTAACTGTCTGAGATGCAGTGATGGGCTTCATCAATAATGATCGTCTGGAAATAATCTGACGGGAACCGGGCCAGCCGTTTCTCCCGCATCAGGGTCTGCACAGAGCCCACTGCTACGCGGAACCAGTCTCCCAGGCAGGTTTTCTCCGCTTTCTCCATTGCGCACATAAGCCCGGTTGCCGTACGGATTTTGTCCGCAGCCTGTTCAAGGAGCTCCCCCCTGTGGGCCAGGATCAGGATCCGCTCCCCTTTCCTTACCTGATCCTCCGTTATCTTTGCAAACACGACTGTTTTCCCGCATCCGGTCGGGAGGACCAGGAGCGTCTTCTGTACCCCTTTCTCCCATTCCCCCTCAACGGCTGCCCTGGCTTCCTCCTGGTACGGCCTCAGCTCCATCATCAGAAGCTGCCCGCCGTGAATTTTTTCGGTTCATACGGGAGATATTTTGAAACCCGGTTGTTTTTCTTCGGATTCCCGTTTTTATCTGTATAGCTGTTAATTACCAGCTCTACTTTCCCCTGGGAGCATGGGACCTCATTCCAGTTAGGTTTCAAAGGCACGCCCGTTTTCTTCTGGCCTATACACAGGAAAAACTGGCTCAGCTTCCACTCCGCCTTCTTGTGCAGGTAAAGGCTGTCAAATACATGGCGTTCCTTCCCTTCCGCATCCTCAACCACAAGATCCAGGTTTGCCACATTGCAGGGGCCCATCTTTTCGCTGCCTGCAAACCTGCCCCGCTCCATGGAATGCACTTGAAACGTGTAAACACCGGGAGGAAGAGGTTCGTAATCCTGCCGTTCCTCGCTGATTTCCTCATCCCATCCAATCTCCTTATTATCCAAAGCACTCATCTGTGTCTCCTCCTTCAATTAAAAACCAGGCCGTCGTTCTGTTTCATTTCCCGTATTATTTCAAAAACCTTATCCCATGCCCCGATCAGGCATCCGTCCACAAAGTTCGCCGGATAGTCCCGGACCGGCATGTCGGCCGGGAAATATCCCTTGGCCCCCACAGCGTTCTGGATGTCCCATTCATCCACTTCATTCGCCTCCATTAACTCCCTCAGTTTCTTCGGGATGCGCGGATCAATTCCCTGCCCTGCAGGCCCTTCCTTTATATTTCCTGGCTGAGCCGGTACAGGCTCCGGTTCTTTCTTCGTTTCTTTAGGCTCCGCATGGCTTTTGTCTGCATAATCCGGAAGATCCGGCGTCAGCTCCATCCTCTCCTGTACCGGCTTCCCCGAAAAGGCGGCCTGCGCCGGGTCCGCGGGCATTTCTTTTTTCTCCCTGCCTTCATTCCCCTCCAGGATATGTGATATTACAGCATAGTCAAACGGGGCCTCTTCCGGCAGCCCGTACCGGTTCTTTGCATCCCAGCAGCAGTGATGGGACGTATACATCATACGCTTCCCGCCCTGCGCTTTGTTTTTCCCCTTTTGCGCCCCCTGGCCGTCTACATTAAAGACAACCGTTTTATAGTTGCAGAACAGGAGCATGTCCGTCCATTCCTTCACCATGGGGGAAACGCCTTTGCTGAGCTTCATTTCCCAGCGGTCGTATGCCCCCATCTCATCCGGCTGTTCAAATTTGCGCATTTTCGCGTGGGCATTTAAAACGACATGTACGCCCGTTTTCTCCACCAGCTCTGTCAGAAGATTTAAGAACTTCCCAAATTCCTCCTGCAGGAAGGTATATCCCTTCCCATACCCGAAATCTTCAATCCCTGCCTTCATATATTTTGCGCATATATCCGTCACGCAGAGCTGCTCCGCCCAGTCCGCCGTATCAATTACCAGGGTCTTTAAAAGTTCCGGGTGCGTGATAAAATACTTTACCTGTTCCAGGAGCATGGCCCAGCTCCCCGGCGGCTCGGTCCTTGCCACATCCATGTCCTTTGTGCTGCCTTCCGTATCGATAAACACCGGATCCGGGAAGCGGGATGCAAACGTGCTTTTCCCGATCCCTTCCGGGCCGTACACCACAACCTTCTTTGCCCCTGCGATTTTCCCCCGTATAATCTTCATTAAAATACACCTGCTTTCCATCCTTTTGCATCTGCCGTCACAGGGGGATGTCCCTGCCCGGCCGCATATCCGTCTTCAATAATGATACTGCACTCTTCCCCTGTGGACACCCTGGTCGCGATTGCCTGAAGCCCTTCCGCCTCCAGCCAGAGTCCGAATTCTTCCAGTGTATCCCTGTCCATCTGCTCCAGCTTGTCCAGGAGCACAAAACCGCATTCAGGGTTCAGTTTGCGGACGATGGCCGTCGCCACTCTGAGCCGGTCCGAGCCGGACATGTTGTCCCAGTGCTGCCCCCTGTAAACCAGTTCCCCGCCCTCTATGGCCAGCTCCGGCAGGGGCAGCTCTGCATT
This sequence comes from Otoolea muris, assembly GCF_943193115.1. Classification (NCBI taxonomy): domain Bacteria; kingdom Bacillati; phylum Bacillota; class Clostridia; order Lachnospirales; family Lachnospiraceae; genus Otoolea; species Otoolea muris. The sequence continues at coordinate 5,115 of NZ_CALPCY010000087.1, read as the reverse complement.
CTCAAGAAGGGCCCTTTTGGCCTGTTTCGTCTCCTCAATCCTGCTGGTCAGCTCCTGGTACTGGCGGCGGTATTCCTGCGCGTCATCCTCTGCGCGTTCCTTATCCAGGTTTGCCCGTACCTTTCGGTTGATCTCCTCAATCTCTGCGATATTTTCCTCCAGTTTAGCTGTGGGACGGTCTTCAAGCCCCTCCGCACATTCCCTTGCAATTTTTAAATCGTCTTCTACATGGGCCTGCCGGTTCAGGAGTTCCTGGATTTGTTCCGTCAGGGCCTGGTATTCCTGTTCCAGTTTATGGCGCTGCTCCCTCTTTCTCTGGTTTTCCCCGTTCTGCAGAAGAATCTCCTGCTGCTGCCGGATTAATTCAGACGCCGAAACCGGCTGATCAGGCACATCCGGATAATACGTCTGTTCCTTTGCATACTTTTCTTTCTGATCCGCAATCCTGCCAATGGCCTGCCTTTCGCTCCACTGTTCCTTTTCCTTCTTCTCCAGGGCTGCAAGCTGTTCCCCAACTCCGATAATGCGCAGGAGTGTCTGCGCCTTTTCCCTTCCCGATGCATCCATAAATTTGGGTAAATCCAGCGCCAACTGCTCCACAAATTCATTTAAGAGCTGCTGCCCGCCCTTTTTCCCATCCGGATCCGTTACCTTTAATGAACTGTTTTTACCTTTCCGTTCCACCACAAGGCCATTGTTCATTACAATATGTAGATTCGGGGGGATCACAGACTGTTCGCGCTGCGCTTTTGAAGGGCGGTATTTATCCCCTCCAAGGGCCCAGGCGATCGCATCCAGAATGGATGTCTTCCCCTGGTTGTTATTGCCTCCGATGATTGTGAGGCCGTTCTGTGACGGCTCCAGCTTTACTGCCTTCACCCGTTTAACATTTTCAATCTCCAGCCTGTTTATTTTCATTGCCATGTCTTGACATTCCTCCTTTAAATGCTTTATACTGAGTGCGTGATATATTAATTACTGGATCGGTCCCGTGCCCGCGGGGCAGATCCTTTTCATTTACTGTTCCGGCAGGTATGGGGCCGGGAGAGGCCTCCAGGCCAGGATTTTTCTTTGTACCTTCTGCGTCTCCTCTTCGTCCCAGAACCAGGCGCCGGGATCCGGATCATAAAAGGCTGCGTCACTATGCCGCCCTGATGCGTTTTCATACGTTATAAGGTACAGGCAATTCTTCTGCGGCATCCCTTCCGCTACCGGGATCCATCTCCCGTCCTCTTTGGTTTCTTTAAATTTTTCCATCAGCTAATCCTCAGCCGTTCCTTCTGCGGCTCTAAATGGGCCCATCTTACCTTTTCCTTTGCCAGGAGGGCCCTTATCGCTTCATGATCCGGCTTTGGGGGCTGGGGGATTAAGTATTCCCCCGGTATCCCGCTTAGCGGCGCGTCAATCACCAGCCGGTCCAGGCCCCCGTTTAGCTGGATGCTGAAATTAAAAGCGGCTGTCCTGAATTTCAGTTTCCCTGCCGCGCGCATGCTGTTTTCCAGATCCTCTTTAAGCCCCTGCATGCGCTTCTCCAGCATCCGCCGCCTGGCCGCCATCCGCCGCTCCTCTGCCCGTAAGGCTTCCATGTCCGCCTTCATCTCCATGATAATCCTGGCATAACCGTCCGCTTTGTCCTCGATCTCACCCCAGACGGCCTCCATCGTATCGCGGAGAACCTGACTGCCCGCATCCGGGTCATAGCACATCCGCTGCAGGTCTGCGTATTGTTCCGTCAGCTCATACAGCCCTGTCACAAGTCCCACCTCCTCAGTACTATGTCATAATCAGCACGCCCGTCGCAATCCCGGCAACCAGCGCCGACACAATGGCAAGTTTGCATATGCTCCATACCAGCTCCCACGCCCGGGCGTTTTCCCGGCGCAGGGCTTCAATCGGGTGCTCCGGCCTGCTGCGCTGGGTCGGGCATTCAATGACTTTAAGGTTGTCCTTCACTTTGTCCCCCTCCTTCTGAATTGTATTCTCTCTGTAGGCCAGAGTGCGTTTTACCTCCCCCGGCCATAATATGACATTGCTTCATATTCCCTTTTGGCCTCCTCATAAAGCGACTGCACTTTAAGGATATTGGCCCCGCTTGTCACGAACGGATCCGTCCTCATGTTTGATACGGTCTGGGCGGAAATCCCCAGACGCTTTGCCAGGTCTTCATCCGTCCAGTTTTTGTACTGCAAAAGCCCGTACAGCTTAATCCGGAAGTCGATTACTTCCGCGGGCGGCCTTGCTTTTATCCGTGGCATTCGTCCCACCTCCCCTCTTTTCATTTCAGCATTCCCTGTGCTTTCCAATCTGCTTGCCTTTCCTGTTTTCCTGCCCTATACTGTACGTACAGGCTGTTGCCGCAGCCGAGTACAGAAGAAAGGAGACATTATAATGTCAAAAGACGAAATCGCTTTGGAGCTTACCAAACTTTCATATCCTTATGTTATTAAAAATGAAAATGTAAAAGGCAACTATAATGCCAGGGAAATCGTTGCTGATTTGTATAATCACATTTTCACTAACATACCGGATCCAGCACAGAATAAATAGCAACCATCTGTTCTGATAGTTTTGCTAATTCCGTAGGTGTGCAACTTTTTGACTGCTCTGCAAGTAGCTGTAACTGCTTGTGGAGCAGTTCTCTTTCTTCTTGTAAAACAGCGAATAACTTTTTCTCTTCCATTTCCTTCACCCCCTGTCCCGTTGTCAATGTGCAACGCCTTCTAGCCCGCGTCCTTCAAACTGCTCCATCACAGGAAGAATGCTTTTTTGCTTTAGAAAATCATATAAAAACAACCTCCCTTTTTGCGTCCAATACGAATGTTCCTTTGAATGTTGTATTCCTGTCATATCCGCATAATTATGAGTTTTGGTCTTCAGATATCCTTGCCCCTGATGCTTAGCATACAGCACCCAAATATCTCCCTGTTTAAACTGCACTCCCATAGCATGAAGCATTGCATTAAACTTCTTTGCTGACATCCCGTAGTCCTTTGCAATGGTAGTTGTGGCAATGAGGTCTTTACATTGGAGGATCATGTCATAATAAGAAGCTTTTGGTTGAAGTTCTTCAATCACCTTTTGTTGTTCCATAACCTGTCCACCAAGAAACTTGCACTGTTCCTTTAAACTATTAACCATCTTATCGGCCATATGCAATGCCCTAGCGAAAACCTGCTCTGGAGAGTTCCATGCCTTTTCTAATTCCAGGAAATACTCCCTGTACTGTCTGCCTTTGTCGGTACGCTGAATCATGCAAATCTGCTTGGCCATGTCTACGGTAATTTGATAGTCTATAATTTCTCTTTTTACTTCTCTTGTACCTTCAATTTGAACCCGCTCATTTTTGAGCATGTTGAAATCCTTTCCAGCTTCAAATCCGTATTCTGTCATTCTTGGGAACCAATCTTTAAATGCTGTCTTGATTCCCAGTCCTTCATGTAAGTCCCTTGCTGATACAGAAGGCTGTTCTGTATCATAATTGATTTTGATTAATTCGTTCAAATAGCCACCTTCCCTGAATTTATATTTTTATCTATGTGTAAACTCTTCCACCTTTCTCTACTCTAAAAAATACTCAATAGGTACTCCGAAATACTTCGCCAGTGCCGCCAGCTTGTCCGCCTTTGGCTTGCTACGGCCATTCTTCCAATCAGACAATACAGACTGCGCTATTCCTGTTTCTTTTGCCACTCGGTATGCAGTTTTGTTACTTTTCTCCAAAAGAACGGAAAATTTTTTGTACAATTTTACACCACCTTTCCTTTTAATTAATCTTGCAATTACTACGGAAATGTGATATGCTTTGTTTACCAGACGAAGCAACATATTTCCGTAGTATGCTCAGGTATTTTATGTGTTTTCCTTTGCATACTCATACTATACTATGCTTTTCCGATAATGTCAATATATATTTTCGGTTTTTCATAGTATTATCATCTATTTATGAAAGGTGCCTAGTTATGTATGAGATTTTTGAACAATTATTACAAAGATATGGAGTTACAGCTTATAAAGTATCTAAAGAAACTGGTATTACACAGTCTACACTAAGTGATTGGAAGCGCGGTAGAAGTGCACCAAAAACAGAAAATATGAAAAAGATAGCTGACTATTTTGGAGTAACTATTGATTATTTAACTACTGGAACAGAGAATACAGTTAAACATGAAAATCCATATGAAGCAAAAAATGATACCGAACGTAAACTTCTTATGCTTTGCCGAAAAGCTAGTGATGCACCAAAAGAAGATCGTGAGGCCATACTAAAAAACTTTGAATCGACTATAGACATGTATCTAAAAGCTAAAGGAATTAAAAAGGAGTAGGAATTGAATAGACCAGATTTTGATAAATGTACTGTAGAAGCTACCAAACTTTTGTATAAACAAGATGTTTCAAACCTCATACTGAACATTCAGAATCTTGTGTTTGATAAAAACATTATTTTTGAGTCTCTCCAAAACTATTGCCAATTAACACATCGGCCTTTAAGCGATTTTTTATCAAATAAAAAACAATTATTATATGATGGCTGCACATTATACATTCCAGAGTATGATTATTACATAGTATTATATAATGCATCTATAAGATGTTTCGAACATTTAAACTGGACATTAGCGCATGAAATTGGGCATATATACCTTGGACACACGAAAGACGATGATATTGATGAAGTGGAAGCGCACTATTTTGCGTCCCAGTTATTTATGCCAGAATATACATTATTTATGATAGCGCACACATATGGAAAAGTAACTGTTAATGCTATTACAGAAATTTTTGGAGTATCTGAAACAGCAGCTCGTAAACGTATCAATACTATGAACAAACGGACTTGTTTTTATGCTACTGAAAAAGACAAACAAATTTGGAAATGTCAAAAAGAACGTGTTGAAATATATTATGACTGCTTAAAAACTGGAATGAATTTTAAAAATATGTACTGCTTTTGGCAAGAAATGAAAGCGGACTATGAAAGACAGGCCCGTTTAGAAGCCTATGTGAATGCTTATTGATAATATATCCGCACCGTGACAATATAATATGCTTAACCGGGAGCCGGTAGGGGCGTATCGTTGGCCACCTCCATAATGGAAAGGAGCCAATCTGCCA